>JBCDFX010000023.1:0-20407 GCA_039177155.1 Cyanobacteria bacterium P01_H01_bin.119 | reverse complement strand
TCTGTTATGGCCCAGCAGTCTGCGCAATCGACGTCTCGTGCTTTAGCCTCCGGTCAACCGCGGCGGCAGGCAAGCCGTGTGGGACATTTGCTGATGGGGGTTTGGGCGACGCTGGGCGGGATTGCGATCGCGATTGATTTGCCCATTGCCCAAACAATGGAGGGCATTGCCCAGAGCTTTATGCTGGCGATGCGGGGGCCCGTTGCGCCCCCCTCAGAGGTGATTATTCTGGCGATTGACGAAGAATCTCTGAGCCAGGGTGAATTTTACCAGTCCCGGCCCCAAGAGTATCCTCAGCTTGAGCCCATTCAAGCCTGGCCGTTTCAGCGGCGAGCTTATGCCCTAGCTATCGAGCAGCTTTTAGAGGCCGGGGCCGAGGCGGTTGCCATTGACGTACTGCTGGTTGACCCCAGCAGCTACGGCGAGACAGATGATGCCGCCTTAGCACAGACCCTAGAGCGCTATGGCGATCGCGTTGTGCTGGCCAGCGCCTACGAGTTTTCCAGTGCCACTGGCGGTGCCCTGACTCAGCTGCTAACGCCCGTTTACCCAGAAACTGATTTTACGCCGGGGCTAATCAATGTTCCGGTGGATGGGGATACCCGCATTCGCCAACTGCCTCAGCGATTCATTGAGGATGGCCTGCCTGAGACAGCGCCAGAAGCCTTTAGCATGGCGGCTTTGATTGCGGCGGGTATTTCCGTTGAGCCGCCGGAGGGCGACGGTATCTTCTTCTATGGGCCAGAGGATACCTTTCCCATGGTGCCGTTTTGGCATGTGTTTGAGCCAGAAAACTGGGCGCTGCATCTGGAGACCAACACCTTTCGAGATAAGGTGGTGCTGATTGGGCCAACGGCCACTTCCCTACAAGACTTTAAGCGCACGCCGACATCTGAAGTAATGCCGGGAGTTGAGGTGCACGCTAATATCGCAGGCACGGTGTTAAATGAACGCGCGATCGCGCCCTTGATTCCTAACGCCCCCCTGCGCGGTGGATTGATAACGGCTACGGTGGTGGGACTGGGGCTGATACTAGGGCGACGCTTCCAGCGTCCTCTGTTTCGAACCCTCGTATTTGTGGGGCTGATTGCCGGCTGGGGCGGGATTGCCTACGTCAGCTATATCTACGGCGATCGCATTTTGCCCGTGGCGGTTCCTACGGTGGTGATGGCTTTTAGCGGCCTGTCCTATCAACTGACGGGGGCCATCAGCGATCGCCTAGAGCAGCGCCGCACCCGTCGCACCCTAGAGCGCTACGTCGCCGCATCCGTCGTGGATGAAATTTTGAACCAGCCCGACGATTTTCGGGTACTACTGGTCGGCAAGCGGCTCAAGGCCGCAGTGCTGTTTTCCGATATTCGAGGGTTTAGCCGCCTGTCTTACCAGCTCAAAGCGGAAGAAATGGTGCAGCAGCTCAACACCTACCTCAACGCCATGGTGGAAGCAATTTTGCGCTATCGCGGCACCGTAGACAAGTTTATTGGCGACGCGGTGATGGCCGAGTTTGGATCGCCCACCTCCCAGGGCAGCTATGAAGACGCCATGGCCGCCATCAGCGCCGCTCTGGCGATGAGTCAAGCCCTAGCCGATTTGCGTGCGGTTCAAAAAGCCGCCGGACGCCCCTTATTTTTCCACGGCATTGGCATTAGCTTTGGAGATGTGATTGCAGGCAATATTGGCTCGGTGCAGCGGTTGGAGTACACGGTGATTGGCGATACCGTTAACGTCGCCAGCCGAGTTGAGGGTCTGACCAAGCAGCTCGGCACCGATATTTTGATTACCCAAGCGCTCTACGATCAAGTGCGTGAGCAGGTAGAGGTTGTGGATATGGGCGCTCACCGCCTGCATGGACGAGAGCAGGAAGCCGTTCAGGTTTATAGCCTGGTAGGTCTGAAAGGGCAAGATAGAGCCCTTTATGAGCAGGTGCAGCGATCGCTTCAGGCCCATCTCAATTTTTATAAATCCCAGTAATAGGCGCTGGGTCAATTTAGCCAGGCATTTCAGCAATACTTATACTGTGAGTTCGCTGACTAAAGCGATATAGCGATAAAACAGTGCAATGGTTTAACTCCAGCCGAAACGCCTTTATCACCCTACCGATCAGCGAATTGTGCAATCTGGAATCACTCGGCAACGGTTCAAGCTGATTCAGTCTGGCTTCGGAGAAACGCGCAGCCTGCGTCTGTTTTACTACGACGGTACGGTTTGTGTGCTGATGGCCCAAACCTCGCGGATTGAGGCCGCTGATGCGTTTCGGCAAGAGCTTAGGGGTTAGTAGAGCGATCGCTCCAAGCTTATCTTATGGACTCGCGGCCTCGTCCTAACCGCTCCTTTGACTACTTTCGATGACTATAGCATCGACGCTGTACTAGTTGCCCCAGAGGTTTTGCCACCAGGGAATGGGGTTGGCAGCCACATCGGGCAGTTTAGCTCGGATATCATTGATATTCCAGCCGGTGAGACGGGCCAGGGTTTGAGCCTCTTGCTCAAAGCGTTCGGGCAGCGATCGCTTATAGGCTTCTCCGGCCTCGCATAGGGCTTCTCCTTCAAAGGCATGGCGCATCACATAGCGCCCTTGAAACAGTTGGGTATTGCCGGTTTCCTGAAACATCAAATCCTCTGGAAACTTATCGCGGGTATAGCGCACATGCAGCCGGGTAATAAAAACATCTCCCCGGCGGCGGCCCTGGGGGGCAAACTGCTGACCGTTGCGATCGATCCAAAACACCCCGGCTTTGCGGAGTTCTTCAGGGGTCAAGATGGGTGCGGAGCAGGGATCGCATCCGGCCATATTCCAGGCGTATTCCAAAAAGGCCACATTTTGCCCTTCCCGGTTGTAGCTAGCCTGAAACATATCAGTATAAAACTGACCAAACTCGTCTTTAACAAACACCGGAATATCCACATTAGACGGAATATTGACCTTCCGGTAGTTGGTCAGCTCGGCCTGACCGTGGGGGGTCATCAGATATACCACCAAATCCTGAGCAGCCTGAGCGTTAATCATGCCCAAGCGAATCGGCAGCATAAACCGGGGCGATTCGTAGGCGATTTGCAGCGGGCGCAGTTTTTGAATGCCGCTCTGATCAAATTCTGCGATGTTGACCTTTGCCACAAAAAACTTCATATCCTGGCGGATATAGGGGCGCAGCAGCTCGCTGGCCCCGCGCGGAATGCGATAGTCATTTTGCCGGAGCCAGGTTTCGAGCCCGTCGGACTCCTGGGCGCTAAGAATTACGATGTCGTATTCGCCGACGGTAAATTCGGACTCTACGGTGACGCCTAACTCTGCTTCGGCGGCGCGGGCGGATTGGTTAATCGCACCTGACGCAGGAGAGGTCGGTGCAGCGTCCAGCAGATATTCCATCTGAGGCTGGCAGGGATCGGGATCAAAATACTCCACCAGTCGCGGCGCACTAAAGGTATCCAAGCGTTCGATAATGGCCGGGTCACCGACATTGACCTGGCCTTCCTCCAGTACCGTAGGCACTGGAACAACCATGGCAAAATTAGCCACCTCCCCCTGGTAGTCGTTAGCCATGGTTAACACAGTGCGGCTGCCGCTGCGGGCGATCGCCACCTGAGACGCCTGGTTATACAGGCTGGTATCGGCCTGGGCCACATAAAAGCCGCAGAAGGCCCAAGCCGTCGGAGCCAGACAAAATAGCGCGATCGCGCTCACCAGTCCAATTGCAAGCAGTTTTAAACGGGTCATGGTTGGTTGTTGAATTCGATCAAGAGAAAACGGAACTCAAGGCAGCCCCATGGGAAAGCGGAACGCCCCGAATATGCTGTCATCACTCGGGTTGGCAAATTTAAGACATAAATCTGCACTGGAGACTTTCCCAAAACCTTGAGTTCCAAACTTAAAAAGCGACAAAAGTTTTACGGTTACAGCAGCCCGCCAAAAGGGTTAAACAGGGCTGCCAGTTGATGGCCTCTGTGCCTACAACTCCGGCCATACCGGGTGCGGTAAGCAATCTGGCCAAAACGACATCACGCTAGTGGGGAGCCAGATATGACGGCACAAATTGCCCATGCCCAGTTTGGTTCAACATCACTGGCTCGTCGTTAATTGCGGCATATCAGCTCGCGATTGACGCCAGCTAAAGCGCTGGGCGCTCCAGAGCTTGTCTAGCACAAGGGTCAGCGGAGCCAGCAAAAACAGCGCCCAGAATACGGCAGTCGAGAGATAAAAGTAGTTACGCAGCACAAACGTCAGCAGCGCGATCGCCCCCGACCAAATCAGCCGGGCCGGGCGAGCATTGGGAATCGAGCGTGGATCGGTGACCATAAACAGGGCAAACATCAGCAGCGAGCCGCTCATCATCCGATGGGCCCAGACATCCCAAGTCCATCCCAGCCAGAGGTTACGGAGCGCTTCGAGCAGGGCATAGCTGCCCAAAAAGGCGACGGTCGTCTCCCAGCGACCTACTCGCTTTAGTACCAACCCCCCCAGCCCCAGAAAAATCAGGCCGTACCAAATTTCCTCACCCCATTGACCAGGCGATACCCAGGCGTCCTGGGTCAGCATCAGCACCGCAATAATGCCAAAGTTGGCCGGGTTGAAAAAATGCTTGTGCTCAACCTGGAAACAAAATTTACTGGCGATCGCCAGAGCCGCGGCTAAGGCCATGGTTTGCCAATGATCGACCCGCAGCAGCAGGCTGAGCCCCAAAGCGGTGATTAGAGGACTGCGCCAGTTGAAGCCCCAATGCGCCACAGCGATAGATTTCCAGCCTTGGCTCGCCTCCCCGCTGAGAGCAGTCGGTTTCTGCTGCCGCCGAGTTAGGGCATAGGTCAAGCCAATTTGAGTGATTAAGCTGGTGGCGATCGCGATCGCCACGATTTCTGGCCTAAGGGACCAGTCCCTCAGGCCAATACCCAGCACTAAAAATAATCCCAGGGATAAAATCTGATAGTCTCGGGCATCCTTTAACACAGCGCGCCTCCGGTTGAGCAACTCCAATAACGTGGGTTGCCGCCAGTATGGCGGGTTTGACCGATAGCTCGTCTCCGGTTTCAGGATTTGAAACAGTTACAGTTTTGAAAACTATTGCCTGCAAAGAGTTCTAAAACCTGACGGTTACCGCTAGCCCTGCTCAAACCTACACCGCCTGAACTTGAGCAAGTTTTACAAGCTCTAAGGATGAAATTAAACGTTCCTGAATCTTTATCAAGAACGGGCTTCCCGGCAGAGCTTTTGATTCGAGCTTTAGAAGAGATCACAGTCTTAAAAGCGGCAGAGCAAAATGAGCTGCGATCTGTGCCAGATCTGCCAGATCTTATTGAAGAAATTCAGCGTTATCAGCGGCATGCCTAGGTCCAAGTCAGTACTGAGACTGTCAATCAGGCTCTTTCGGTAAATCACTCACCACATTGCCAATACCGATTCCTTTGACATTGCCATTGTCGATTAATGAACAGCACAATACTGTTTACCCAGAGCACAGTGGCTATGCTGACCAAAGCCACCGCGCTTTCACTATGCTGACCTCTGCCAAACTCAAAGATAAATTTGCCGAGCGTATCTTGCCCTTGCTAAAGCTGGTTTATGGCGAGGAGCAGGCCGCCTATCTCAGCGCAAAGCTGCTGCCCCTGATTGAGCCTCAGATGGGTCATCACGGCGAAGAGGACTTGGGCAAATGGAGTCAAGATAATATTTTGCTGATTACCTATGGTGACAGCGTTTGTGATGCGGCAGCGGGGGAGTCTCCCCTGGTGACTCTGGGTCGATTTTTATCTGATTGCCTGGCCAATACGATAACGGGTGTCCATATTCTGCCTTTTTATCCCTACAGCTCAGATGATGGGTTTGCAGTGATTGACTATTTTCAGGTTGATCCAAAGTTGGGCAACTGGGAGGATGTGCGCGCGATCGCCCAAACCTTCAACCTTATGTTTGACTTTGTGGTTAACCACGTGTCGAGCCAGAGCGAGTGGTTCCAGCAGTATCAGCAGGGACTTGAACCGGGGCGCGGCTACTTTATTGAGGCTGAGCCCTGCAAAGAACTGGCCGAGGTTGTACGCCCCCGCAGCAGCCCGCTGCTGGTCAAAGTGGACACAGTTAACGGTGAACGGCACGTTTGGGCCACCTTCAGCGAAGACCAGATTGATCTAGATTTTGCCAATCCTGACGTGCTGATTGAGTATGTCAAGGTGCTGCTGTTCTATGTGCGCAACGGGGCGCGGTATGTGCGGCTAGATGCGGTGGGCTTCCTGTGGAAAAAAATCGGCACCCCTTGCATCCATCTGCGGGAGACCCACGCCCTGATTCGCGTGTTTCGAGAGATTTTGCAGTTGATTGATCCTGGCATTGCGCTGATTACCGAAACCAATGTGCCCAATCGGGAAAATCTCAGCTATTTCGGCAACCGCAACGAAGCCCATATGATCTACAACTTCAGCCTGCCGCCGCTGCTGTTGAATGCCCTCCTGCAGGGACGATCGGATCACCTAAAAACCTGGATGATGAGCATGCCTCCGGCTCCTTTGGGCTGCGCCTACTTTAATTTCACCGCTTCCCATGACGGTATCGGGCTGCGCCCGGCGGAGGGGCTGCTAACGGAGAGCGAATATGCCACTCTGCTGGAGACCATGAGGCGCTTTGGCGGGCGCATCAGTATGCGAAAGCGCTCCGACGGCAGCGAAAGCCCCTATGAGATCAATATTTCTCTATTTGATGCCCTGCAGGGAACGGCAAAGGGGCCAGATCAGTGGCAAATTCAGCGGTTTATCTGCTCCCAAACCATCATGATGTCTTTGGAGGGGATTCCGGCATTCTATATTCACAGTCTGCTGGCGACGGCCAACCATCTAGAGGGAGTGGCTGCGACCGGGCGTAATCGCTCCATCAATCGCTATCGCTGGGACTACGAGCATCTGCAAGACAAGCTGGCTGATGGGCGATCGCCTCAGGCTGTGGTGCTTAAGGAACTCTGTCGTTTGATTAAAATTCGCCGTCGGCAGGCTGCTTTCCATCCCAACGCCATTCAGTACACCCTGCACCCGTTGAACCGGGCGCTATTCGCCTTCTGGCGGCAGAGTATTACGCGAGATCAGAGCATTTTCTCGATTCATAACCTTAGCGATCAGCCCCAGGAACTGCGACTTTCAGATTTAAACTTGGTCAGTACTGACACTTGGTATGACCTTATCAGCGGCGATCGCTTCGACGATATCCAAGCCGCCTACACGCTGCATCCTTATCAATCCCTGTGGCTCACCAACAACATTGGCTCCAGCACTCAAGACGATATTGATTTGCCGGGCTATTTCACCCTGCACGATCAGCCAGACAATTAGAAGGGCATCCATTTCTAAAGAAAATTCGTCATTACTCAAAATTTGGTGGCCAGAACCGGAAAAGCTTCACTACCATACCTGTGGTGTGGAGATGGAACCAGAGGGTGACGGGGCGAGAATCCCGACCGCAAGTTCTTTACTAAAGCAGCACGATGCTAAAGCAGGTTAAACGACATTTGCCGCTGTTGGCGATCGCGGGCGTTAGCGCCATGTCCCTGGGGATTGGGGCCGCGTTATTCAACACGGTCGGCAACATTGACCTGGGGCAAGAGGCAGACCCCGCCCAACTCAGCAACCTAGAGCCAGTCGATGGCTCAGCCGTGCTGCAGCAGGTTTCCCAACCGCCCGAAACCCGCGCTGCCACCCTAGTCAATATTGCCGAAACCAGCCGAGACAATCGAGAGCGCGATCGCGCCCGGTACCTGCTCGCGGTAGATTTAATTGCTCAGGATCGAGGCGGCGGTGCTCTGCCTCTGCTGGAGAATTTAGAAGATAGCTACACTCCCCTTGCGCCTTTTATTCTCTATAAGCGAGGGCAGGCTCAGCGGGCTGCAGGGCAACCCGATGCCGGTTTAGAAACCTGGCGGCAAGCGATCGCCACCTATCCTGACCACCCCGCCATCGCCGAAATCCTCTACGACCTGGGACAGCAAGAGGCCCAGTACCATGACCAGCTGCTGGAGCAAATTCCGGCCCATCCTCGCAGCGTAGAAGTAGCTTACGCCCGTTTAGAAGAAAACCCTCAGCGAGCCGATGCTCTGAGTCTCTGGCGCATTTTGATTCGCCACGGTCGCCACCTGATAGATACAGAAGCCGGGCTCGATCGCGTCAGCAAAGACTACGCCAGCCAGCTTACCCCTGACGACTGGGAAGCTATCGGCTTTGCCTATTGGGACATGCAGGAATATGGCAAGGCCGGCCCCGCCTATGCCCAGGCCCCCGACAGCCCGCTTAACGGCTACCGGGCGGCGCGGGGCTACCAGCTTGGGAAAAAACGAGATCAGGCGATCGCCGCCTATTACAAGCTCGATCAGCAGTTCCCCGAGGCCCTGGAAACTGGGGAAGGCTTGCTAAAATTTTCCTGGATTTTGCCTGATGAAGCCGCCATTGATGTGCTGGATCAGGTCATTGCCCGGTTTCCCATTTGGGCCGCCGAGGCTATGGCGGAGCGGGCTCAGCGCCTGGAGAACCTAAACAGTCCCACCTCTGCGGCCCAGGCCCGACAGTCGATTTTGACCCAGTACAGCGATTCTGATGTTGCCGCTGATATTCGCCTGATGCGGGCTCAGCAAGCCACTGACGTCAACGACTGGCAGGGGGCGGCAAACTGGGCCCAGCAAGTGGTCGAAAATAATCCCGATAGCGAGCGAGTGGCCGAAGCCGCCTTTTTGTGGGGCCAGTGGGCGCTAAAGCTCAACGATGCTCAAACCGCTCAAACCGCCTTTGAAGCCGCTATTACCCACCAGAGCGAGTCTTACTATGCCTGGCGATCGGCGGTCATGCTGGGCTGGGACGTAGGAGATTTCAACACGGTGCGCAGCGCCATGCCCCAGATTGATTTGCCCCCAGCGCGATCGCCCCTACCCGTTGGCTCCGATATGCTGCAAGAGCTTCATCTGCTGGGACTAGATGCCGACGCCTGGAAGGTCTGGCAAACCGAATTTACAAACTATCTCAACCCGTCGGTTGCCGAACAGTTTACCGATGGGTTGATGCGCATGACCACGGGCGATGCCCTCGGCGGTATGTTCCAGATAGAAACCCTGGACTGGCGCGAAGCGCCAGGCGATCGCGAGCAGTACGCCCAGCTCAAGCGCCAATCCGCCTACTGGCATGTGCTCTACCCCTTTCCTTACGCCAATCTAATTGAAGCCTGGGCCGGGCAGCGCCAGCTCAATCCACTGCTGGTGACTGCGCTTATGCGTCAGGAATCGCGCTTTATGCCCAAAATCAAGTCGGTAGTGGGGGCAACTGGGCTAATGCAGGTAATGCCCAGCACCGCCGAGTGGATCGACAGCAAAGAGGCCATGGGCGACTACAACCTAGAAATCCCGGCAGACAATATTAAGCTTGGGACCTGGTATCTGGACTATACCCACGGGGAGTTTGGCAATAATTCTCTATTTGCGATCGCCAGCTATAACGCGGGACCCGGCAATATTTCTAACTGGATTGGCCGCAAAAACTTTACCGATGCCGACGATTTTGTCAGCAAAATTCCCTTTGCCGAAACTAAGGGCTACGTTCACCACGTTTTTGGCAACTACTGGAATTATCTGCGGCTTTATAATCCTGAAATTGCTGCCCAGGTCGCCCAGTACGACGCCGATCACGCCTCCCATTTAGTCGAAGACGATTAACACAATACTGTTCAATTAAGTACGGTGACTGGCCAGCTCGTTTTTACTTGACAATCTTGCTGTATGCAGCCGGAGCAAAAAGCTCTTGTCATGCCGCGGTAAAATCAGATCGCTTAAGAACTGCTTGCCTGTGTCACGGCTTTATACCCTGACTGGTTTGAAAGATTTGAAAAAACTGCGGATCGTCTTCGATGGTTAATTGGGGGAATAGAACTCCGCCAGGGAAATTGCCCTGATCATAATCAGCTTGACCCCCACCACGATCGCCCATCGTGAATTGGGTTTGAACTGGAATATGATTAGACTCCACAAGTTGTCCATCGCTGCTTTGCTCAAGCGTGCCGTGTGTAATGTCGCGAAAGCGAAACACGCTCGTTCCATCGTGCAGAAGGCCGTTTCGCATCGGGGATGCCAAGAGAAAGACTTCGTCCTCGATTTTTACAAGACTCGAAGCGTCATAGCGCTCTGCACCCAGAGAGACAGCATCCGCTTTCGAGATAAGTTCGCCCACGTAATACCAGCTTTGCCCGAAGTCTTCGGACGCGATCAGGAAAATAAGTTCGACCCCGCCCGCTGTGGCACCGGATAAGCTCAAGTAAAGGATATCGTCCAAGAAAAGTGCGCCTGGTTCCGTAAAAACGACAATGTCGTCCAGCGCGCCGTCGGTCCCTTCGATGTCGTCGGTACGAAGGCGTGTCATAAAGGGCGCAAAGGGTGTCATCTTTGTACCAAGGAAAGCTTCGGTCTCCGTCCAAGGTCCCGCCGGATCTATCGCTTCACTCATCGCGATCCAGCCGAATTGAAACAACCTATCTTCTTGAGGTGTTGAAAAGTAGCGATGGGTGAAAAGTTTCCAGGGTTTCGAAGCTCCTGGCGTATGGACCAAGGAAGGCACTTCATAGCGCCAAACACCGACATATTCTTGACCATCGACAGCCAGCGTATCGTCGAACGAGGCGTTCGCGCGCGTGCTCAATTGCCAATTTACACCGTTGTCTAGTGAACGGGCCAAGTTTGTGTGGATATATGGGCCAACCGGGGTCGCATCGCCTTCAATATCTGAATAGGCAAGCCAGCCAATATTCCGCATGGCGTCATATTCAACACTGGGATCAAATAAATTTGGACGGTCATCCTCACCGACAATGACAAGCTTGTCATAGACAACTCTGCTCGAAGACTCAGGTACAGGTGGTGGAGCAGGTGCGAAATCGTGCGAAGTGTCTCCCATTCCACCACAGGCCTGAAGCGCTAAAAGGCTCGAAAAGATTATTAGGATAATAAGCTGTGAAACCGAGCTCCCAGCCGCTCTCGGCGCTCTAGCCTGCGGCGATGCGGCACTGAATAATCCCCTATCATTGCACCAGCTTTTCAATCGATTTACACAGAAAGCCTACGAATACTCAATCCTGTCACAACTTCGCAGATTTGAGGGCTTGGCGTTTTCCGAAAGCACCCTCTAACCAATAGCCGATATTGGCCAAAACGATGGAGGTTAGCCTTCTGTCCATACGCGAAGCACTCAAGGTTGCGGGTCAGATTACCTCTGTGCCAGCAACTTCAGCAACACTGGGTGCGGTAAGCAATTTAACCAAAGCTGTAAAAGCGATTCCCAAATCGACGCCCCATCGTTCCTTGCGGACGACGTTGTTCCGGCGCTGCTCGAAGCAGTGTCGGAACGTCCTCCGGATTGTCGAGAAACATGATTTCGGCATCGGCGGAGAAGCGATTGTTGTTGGCTCGCTGCTTTAGATACTCGTTGGCTACGGCGTCGCGGCGCAACTCAGCATCCCAGAACGCGGTGGTAAAATCCAGCACATGGCGTGCATGCACTGCGTTCGGCTCGCCCCAACCCGTAAAGCGGATCGCCGTCTCCGTCAATCCACCAAAATTGTTGTAACCGTCATTGATAAAAAGCAGATAGCGCGGCAATGCGCTAGCGAAGCGGAATGGATCGAGGCGCCAGGATACATCTTCGCCGTAGCGCAATCGAGCCACGTCATTCGAGCCGGTCACGGCAAGAAAGGGCACCCTGAAATCCTGCCAAGACGCTTCGTCGAGTTGTGCACCGCGACCGCGAGGGGCGAGCATAACGACGGCATCAATGCGCGGATCTTGCAAGTTGGCCCTGTTCTGCCGCCCGTCACTTTTCAGCCGTGTACCGCCCATAAGCTGGGCCACATGGGCCCCGAAGGAGTGGCCAGCAACGCCAATTTGGCCGCTATCCATTACGCCATCGAGATCAGCCCACGAGGCCGGTAATACCTCAACTGCATCAATCACCCGAGAAATTTCCTCGATTCGCTCAGTCAATCCGCCGAAGGCGCCGCCGGGGGTTCCCAAGCCGCGCTGCTCTTCGGGCACAGTATCGCCGTGCTGGGGCTGCAGGCACACATATCCATGGCTGGCCCAGTGGCGGATCAACGGCTGGTATTGATCCGCCGAGCCCCATACACCGTGGGAGAAAATAATAACCGGCGCCGGAAACAAAAGATCCTGGGGATAGGTCACGCGCACAGACAGCTCCCTAACCCCGGACCGGCCATCTAATTGCAGCACCTGCTGGGGTGCGACGAGGAAAGGACCCGGATCCCCCCCATAGTCAGCCAGCGGATCGAAAACTTGCGTTTCTGCTGCGGTGAGATCCGAAAAGAACTCCCAGATGAGACGACTGGCGGAGAGCTCCCGGCTGACGCGCCCTGCGAGAGGGCCGACACGCATGTTTGTACCAGGCCACGTGTGACCACCGCCCGCGATGTCATAGAAGGTTACCGAGCCGCCGCGCTCACATACATTGTGACTCTCGCGCGCAACGCGGGTGCCGTCGTCGAATTGGTCGTCGAGGAGCTCGCGCAGCGGTTCGCCGCAGCCATTATGTTGCCGCCACCAACCGACGGTATCGGGAACCGGAATCACACGACCGCCGACACCGCGCCGGCGACCGCTGGGGATCTCGCCCCCACCCCACCGAATAAGGCGATCCTCGCGCCCGTTGATTAGGAGGATGTCAACAGGCCGCCTAGGCTCACACTGGTCAGTATATGACGCCGGAAACGACGCCACCACGGGCGCAAAACCGGAGATGACATCATTTGCTTCGCAGGCCAATCTCAGCGTCATCATCCCGCCGTTGGAAGCCCCCGTCGCGTAGACCCGGCGGGGATCGACCCCAGCCTCGGCCACCAGAGCCCTGACAAGCGCGCGCGTGAAGGCCACATCATCGCCAAAGCCCCGCGTCGTTTGGCGGCCGTCATTCCAATGCCCGCTGGATCGAGGGTAGGCGACGAGAAACCCCTCTTCATCGGCAAGTTCATTAAAGCCCGTCTGCTGGGCAATTTTCTGAGGAGTGCCCTCCCCGCCGTGAAAAACCAGAACGAGAGGACGCTTACCCATCGTCTCCGCAGAACGTGGCGTATACAGCATATAGTCGCGAGAGGTTCTCGACACATCAAGCGTGCGCCGCTCGAAACCGAACGCGGAAATCACCTCTGCGCTAGAGCTCGCATCTGTTGCCCCCACGGGCGAATTTTCTGTCATCAGGCCAAACGCTCCGAACAGCGCTATACAGGCCGCCAGCAGAGCAAAAAACCGAGCTGTTATGCGAATCATCCTACCCTCCGTATAACAGTATCTGTCGTCTATACGCAGCCCTGGCGTATCGTCCAGCACTACATCTTCCAAGCCGAGAGCTAGGAACTGCATAAACGACAAAGTAAATTAGCTTAAGTCATCCGCTACTATTCAATTAAGTGCCACAACTGGCCAGTTCGTTTTCGCTTAACAGATCTTGCTGTATTTAAGAGGTCAAGCACTATGCTAGCGTCACTGACTTGTCAATTGACTCGGTTTGCCGTTGTTACTTTGGTCGTTTTGAATGTTCTTGTTGGGTTGCCCCAGGCGGCTTTAGCTGAAGTGTCACTAGAGCAGACTCCGGATCTCGTGAATGTAGTGACTGTTTATCCAACTACTGCAAAAGCTCAGCCAAAAATTCTGTCAGCAGTATCCAAAGCTGAAGCCTCCACTTTTTCGGACGTTCCTGGTTTTCAAGACTCTGCCATTCTTAAAGCCCAAGACGGGAGTCAAGTGGTTGCTTTGTCGCAGTGGAATGGCAAGGATTTAACCAGTTTTGAATCCTATGCGAAAGAGCATATTTTGAGTATCCCAGCCGGGAAATCTGCTCAATCTTTTGCCTGCCAAGTGCAGCATACTGAGACCAGAGCGGCTACACTAAATTTCCAGCAGGGAGATGTAGTAATGTTTAGCCAGTTTAAGATGAAGCCAGAAAAAGCCCAGTCTGAGTTGGCTGCGGTGATCAGCCAAATGATGCCGGGCGTATTGGATATGATTCCTGGCCTGCAGTGGGCGGCAATGTGTCCTAGCACTGACGATTCTACAATCGCCTTGCTAGCCCGCTGGAATAGTCGCGATGATTTTGAGTCCCTTGGGCAGAAGTCAGGATTTGACCCAGAAACCAACTACTGGCAGGACTATGCGGTGAATGAGCACGGCCTGTATGATGTGGCTCAAATTATTCGTTAACGACGACACGCTTTAGCCGAAGGTTCGACCGTTCCAACCCCACATTGAGCCTGGCACATCGGAAAAAAACAGGTAGATGCGATCGCCGGCAATCCCCAGAGACGTTTCGACCTGTTGGCAAAAGGCTCGGCTCATGGCCTTGGTTTTATCAGCCCCCATCGTACCTACGCTTTTGATTTCGATATAGCAGCTTGGCTCTGTGCTGCCGGCCATGGTCATGGGTACGTCCCCTTCAAAGGCGGTCATCACGTAGGATTCAGATTTTCCAAGCTGCTGGGCCAAGCTGGCAGAGAGAGTTTTAAGGAGGGTTGTTACCGTATCTTGGTCGGGGCCAGCAACGGAGGTTTGAACTTTGATTAGGGGCATGGTGAAGGTCGGCGCAGATTATGTTCAGTCAGTTTGATCCTACCAGCAGTCATCCGGCTAATTATTCTGCCTATTGTTTCACGGTTAATTTTGCTAGGTATGACTGGCTGGATACGACTGGCGCAAAAATACGACCAGCGCAAAAAGGGGATTTGATACACTAACGATTGGATTAAAGCTGCCTCGATCGTTATTTTTATGTCCCCTCTTACAACTGATTCCCAAGCCCCCTCTGGCCAGAAGTTTGGCCAAACAGCCGGCCAAGCATCTGGCCAAACCTTAGATTCTTTAACGGCGATCGCTCAGCGCACCCAGCAGGCGGCTCGTCAGCTTGCTAGCCTTCCCACTGAGGCCAAAGATAATGCGATCGCGGCGATCGCCCAAGCGCTAGAGGCAGCGACTCCAGAAATTTTGGCGGCAAACCAGGCCGACTGTGAGGCTGCGCTGGCCGAGAACCTAGCCAAGCCGCTGTACAGACGATTAAAGCTGGGCGAGGTAAAGCTTAAAGAGGCGATCGCCGGAGTTCGAGACGTGGCCCAGCTGAGGGATCCGGTCGGGGCAGTGCAGATTCACCGGGAGCTGGATACCGGACTGGTGCTGAAGCGAATCACCTGTCCCCTGGGCGTGCTGGGGGTGATTTTTGAGTCGCGCCCCGATGCGGTGATGCAAATTTCGGCCCTGGCGGTAAAGTCCGGCAACGGGGTGATTTTGAAGGGGGGCAAGGAGGCTGTGCGCTCCTGTCAAGCGCTGGTAACAGCAATTAAGCAGGGCTTAAGCGATGCCGGGCTTGACGCCGAGGCGGTGCAGCTCCTGACTACCCGCGAAGAAACCCGCGCCCTCTTAGCCCTCGATCAATACGTGGACTTGATTATTCCGCGAGGATCTAACGCTTTTGTTCGCTATGTGCAGGACAATACGCAGATTCCGGTGTTGGGCCACGCCGACGGCATTTGCCACTTATATGTGGACGCGGCAGCTAATTTGGACACGGCAGCCGCGATCGCCCTAGATGCCAAAACTGACTATCCCTCCGCCTGCAACGCCATTGAAACGCTGCTGGTTCACCGAGCGATCGCAGCGGACTTTTTGCCAAAAGTCGCCGCCGTGCTGGGCGCTCACGGCGTTGCCCTACGCGGCGATCGCCCCACCCAGCAGATTCTCCCAGACGTGGCCGCGGCCACTGAAGCAGACTGGGCCACAGAGTACAGCGATTTGATTCTTGCCGTCCGCGTGGTGGACGATATGGCCCAGGCGATCGCCCATATCAACACCTACGGCTCTCGCCACACCGAAGCAATTGTCACCGAATCGGCCCCAGCCGCTGCCACCTTTACGGCTCAAGTCGATGCTGCTGGGGTGTTTCACAACTGCTCGACCCGATTTGCCGACGGCTTTCGCTACGGCTTAGGGGCAGAAGTGGGCATTAGCACCCAAAAAATGCCGCCCCGGGGTCCCGTGGGGCTAGACGGGTTGGTAACGTATAAATATCAGCTGGTCGGTGACGGGCATACGGCAGCCGCTTACTCTGGGGCAGCGGCTAAATCGTTTACCCACCGCGAGCTGTTGTAGCGATCGCCCCATTAAAATAGCGGCTGCTATAGCTTTGGTCGGATTGTGCGCTCCACCCAGTGTTACTGGAGTCTTTGGCACAGAAGCAATCTGACTCGCAACCCTGGCCGCGCCTTTCGGCGGATTGCCATACACCCTAATGCAAGCCAAAGCGCCTGTATGGTCTACCGTTTCATCGCATGGCTTGTTTAACTCAGTTTATCAGCGCAGTTATAGGACTTTAATTTCAATGACAGCAGTTTTAAGCATTTTATTAGCCCTCGCCCTGTGGATTCTCCCGGTAGAGTCTGCTGCGATCGCAGCCTCCAGCCCGGTTTCCCTAGGCACTCTCCCTGGTTTAGAGGGCGTATTTGCCGGAGATACCCCAGAACTTGGGGTCAACGATGGCACCTTGTCCCCCTGCCCCTCTACCCCCAACTGCGTGGTAAGCCAGGGGGCAGATGACGACCACGCCATTGAGCCGATTGAGTACACAGGCGATCGCGACGACGTACGAGAACTGCTGGTTAAAGTGATTGGCGCAGTTCCCCGCAGCGAAATTGTCAGCCAGAGCGACAGCTATATCCGGATCAGATCCACCAGTCGTCTGATGGGATTTGTCGATGATACTGAGTTTTACCTGCCAGAAGACGAATCCGTGATTCATCTGCGAGCCGCTGCCCGTCTGGGCGAATCTGATTTGGGCGTTAACCGCCGCCGTTTAGAGCAAATTCGCCTAGCCCTAAAAGACTTGGGGGCATAGCCGGGGTAGGCCGTGGAAATTCGAGAAGATGATCTTACAGGCCGCGAAATTGCCGCGCTGCTGCAGGCTCACCTCGACCATATGCATGATATTACGCCCCCCGAAAGCGTTCATGCATTAGATTTAGCCGCGCTGCGATCGCCCAGCATTACCTTTTGGTCAGTTTGGGACGGCAGCGAGCTCGTGGGCTGCGGGGCGCTTAAGGCTCTAAATTCTATTAGCGGCGAAATCAAATCGATGCGAACTGCCGAGGCCCATCGCCGCCGAGGTATTGGGGCCAAAATGTTAGAGCATATCTTGGCTGAGGCCAAGCGCAGAGGCTACTGCACCCTATATTTAGAGACTGGAGCGATGGAGGCTTTTGCCCCAGCCCGCCGCCTGTATGCCCGCTACGGGTTTGAAGATTGCGGCCCGTTTGCCGACTACACTCACGACCCCAACAGTGCCTTTATGATCAAAGCGATTTGAGGCCCAGCGTCCGCAGCTCTTATTGATAAGCCTTAACAGTCTTTAGAAACTTTTGCCGTTCTATAAAGGATAGGTCGATTATTCACGGTAATTTGCCTACTTTGCTTCAGCCGTTAATGCAGGAAAACAACTGGTAGCATCGGTTTTTGCCACGAATGACGGGAGCGATGCAAACAGCAGTGCGCCAGATGATAGACTGCCCGTTTTTAGGCACCACTAAACGGCTGTATTTGCAGAGCAAGGTGTTTGAGCTAATGGCTCTGCAGCTCAATGGCATTACCTCAGCCAAAGCATCAGCGGCTTCAGGGCCGCTTAAGGCAGAGACGCTGGCGCGAATCTACTATGCAGCGGAGATACTGCGATCGCACCTCGAACATCCGCCGGATCAAATCGTTCTTGCGCAGCAGGTGGGAGTAAGCGATCGCACCTTGCAAAAAGGCTTTAGGGCAGTATTTGGCGTGACGCCCTTTGTCTATCTGACGCAGCAGCCTATGCATCAGGCCCGTCACCTGCTGCGGCAGACCGACTACACGGTGGCGGAGGTGACAAATATGGTGGGCTATGCCAACCCAGCTCAGTTTGCAGCGACCTTTAAGCGGCAGTTTGGCATTACCCCCAGGGAATGCTCACGGCAAAAGAGATAGCCTAAGATTGGAAATGATTTGCTTAGTGCCCCAATTCTGTCGCATTCGCGGAGCGTTGTGATGCAAACCGCTCAGACTCAATCAAGCCTCACTCTGCCAGACCATACACAGCTACCTGAAACGGATGGGACGTTTGTGAAAAATTTTCAGGAGCATCCCCAGAGTTTGCTGCTCACCGATTCCATTTGTCCTGTACTGAATGCGCTCCACTCAGACGGCAAGTATGCGATCGGGCAAGATTGTGGCATTTACTGGCGGCTTACTGATCCTCCGGAAAAGGGAGCTGAAGCACCTGACTGGTTCTATGTGCCAAATGTGCCGCCATTGCTCGATGGCAAGCGACGACGCTCCTACGTGTTGTGGAAGGAGATTGTGGCTCCCCTGATTGTGATTGAATTCGTTTCGGGTGATGGCTCCGAAGAACGCGATACGACTTCTCCCTTTGCAGGCGACGGCGCAAAAGCCGGAAAATTTTGGGTTTATGAACAGGCGGTTCGAGTGCCTTTCTATGCCATTTATGAGGTAGATAAGGCATCCGTTGAGCTATACGAGCTTGTTGCTAACCATTATCAGCGCTGCGATCCCAATCCACGGGGTCATTTTCCGATTGCGTCTCTGGGTGTGGAATTAGGGATTTGGGAAGGATCGTACATGAATCAGATGCTGCCTTGGCTACGCTGGTGGGATAGTGAGGGCAATCTGCTGCTCAACGGCGATGAACGCGCCAAGCAGGAAAAGCAACGGGCCGAGCAGGAAAAGCAACGGGCCGAGCAGGAAAAGCAACGCGCTGACCGTCTGGCAGAAAAGCTGCGGGAACTGGGTGTCGATCCTGATGCAGTATGAGCTACAGCGACCCAGTTGAGCTGCTACCGGCCTCAACGTTCAGGCAGACTGGTTGCGTCGATTTCCTTTTACAAGGTCGCATTCTGTTATGACCTCGCAACTTTTGTAACGGGCAACTTTTCGACTGGCTCTGTTGAGCATAGTTTGCCTGCGGGTATTGATTTGAGCCGTTCTACTTCCAGTTGAATGCGGTTCTAGCGATTCTAAGGACAGAGCCCTAACCACTAAACTTGAGCAAGTGCACTCCAAATTCCCTAGTTAAAAATTCTCAAACCGATGCTCAAATCCGCCCTCTTAATTTGCCGATATTGATATGAGCCGTCTTCCTCTCTTGCGTCTAATGCGCTACGGCAAGCCCTACCAAACTCAGGTTTGGAGCGCGATCGCCTGCTCCATCCTTAACACTATCTTCGACCTTGCCCCGCCCTACCTAATCGGCATCGCTATCGACGTTGTTATAAACGAAGAAAGCTCCCTGATCGCCCAGTTTGGGTTGACCAGTATCACCGGGCAGCTTACGCTCCTATCCCTGCTGACACTACTGATTTGGAGTCTTGAGTCCCTTAGCCAATATGGCTACAGTCGCCTTTGGCGCAATCTGGCCCAGACCCTACAGCACGAGATGCGCGTCGATGCCTACAGCCACCTCCAAAACTTAGAAATCAGCTACCTAGAAGATCGCAGCACTGGCACGGTGCTCTCAGTACTAAATGACGATATCAATCAGCTTGAGCGATTTCTCGACCACGGTGCTCATCATATTTTGTTCTTTTTTACCACCGTGCTCTTTGTTGGCAGTACGTTTATTGCCCTAGCGCCGGGGATTTCTGGCTGGGCGATGGTGCCAATCCCTTTTGTCGTATGGGGGTCGATTTGGTTCCAGGCAAGGCTAGAGCCGCGCTATGCCGATGTGCGCGAAAAAAGCGGGCTGATTAGCCGTCGATTAGCCAATAACCTATCCGGCATGGCCACGATCAAAAGCTTTACTGCTGAAGAGTTTGAGCGCGATCGCGTTGTGGGAGAGAGCAATGCCTATCGTCGCAGCAATGCCAAAGCAATCGCCCTAAGCGCGGCCTTTGTGCCGCTGATTCGCATTGTTATTTTGATTGGCTTTACCGCCACTTTGTTTTTGGGAGGAATAGCGGTGGCCCAGGGTCGCCTATCACCGGGCACCTATGGCTTTATCGTGTTTATTATTCAGCGACTGCTGTGGCCTTTTACTGAACTGAGCGAGGTGATGGATGAGTATCAGCGGGCCATGGCCTCAGTGCGACGGGTGATGGGCCTGCTCGATACGCCGATTGCCATTCCCCAAGGCGATCGCGCCCTCTCCCATGTGCGCGGGGAGGTTCAGTTTGACGGCGTCACCTTTGCCTATGCGGGGCGTGAGACGGTTCTGCAGCAGCTCTCTTTATCGGTGCCGGCCGGGACGACAATCGGCATTGTGGGCGCAACCGGATCTGGCAAAAGCACTTTGGTAAAACTGCTGTTGCGGTTTTACGAGGTGCAGAATGGACGTGTCACTATCGACGGCGTTGATATCCGGGAGCTGCGCTTAGGGGATTTGCGGC
>JBCDFX010000022.1:0-20416 GCA_039177155.1 Cyanobacteria bacterium P01_H01_bin.119 | reverse complement strand
CCCATATGGAGCGGTGGCTGGCCCTGCAGCAGGGGACGCCCCTAGCCCAGGTGATGGGGCGAGAGTTTCAAATGCCGGGGCCGTCTTTGAGCGGTTCCCATCTGGCCCACGATACCTGCTTTGGGATTGAAACCTCTCAGCAGCTCAGTTTTAGCGGCCTGATGCTATCTACCCTGCGGCTCGATCCCGGCCGGCCGGGTGCGGTGGATGACTATATTCAGCAGTATCTACGCATGCTGTCAGCCCACGAAGTAGGTCACACCCTGGGGCTGCGCCACAATTTTCAGGGCAGCGTGCTGCGATCGCCCAACGAGCTTCACAACACCACACTGACCCGCGCCGAAGGGCTAACCAGCTCGGTGATGGACTACTTTCCGCCCAATTTGGCTCCCCCAGGCATAACTCAGGGAGACTACTTCCCCACCCAAATTGGCCCCTACGATCGCCTCGCCATTGAGTACGGCTACACCGACACGGGCGCTATGCACCCCAATTTAGAACAGCGCACCCTGGGCGATATTGCCCAGCAAATGAGCCGGGAGGGGCTGGCTTACGCCACCGATGAAGATATCTTTAGCGATCTTGATCCCCAGGCTAAGCCCTTTGATCTCAGCAGCAACCCGATGCAGTTTGCCCAGTGGCAAATGGACAATGCCCAAGACTTGCTGCAACGGCTAGACGGGGCGTACTTACTGCCGGAGGAGGGATACGACGAGCTGCGCGATCGCTTTGAAAGCGCCTTTTGGTATTATGCCAGCCAGGTGTTTACCCTATCGGGCTACGTTGGGGGCCAGAGCTTTAGCCGTCAGCGGGCTGGGGATACGGCCATTAGCGGCCGGCTGCCCTTTGAACCGGTGCCCGTAGAGCAGCAGCGCCAGGCGCTAGAGCTAATTAATACCTATGTGTTTGCAGCCGATGCGTTTCAGTTTTCTCCGGACTTGATCAATCAGCTTGCCCCCGACCGCTGGTTTCACTGGGGCAGTTTTCCGGTTATTGCGCCCCTGCAGTATCCCATTTACGATCAGGTGTCATTTTTACAGGGCTTTGCGCTGATTGATTTGTTCTCCAGCGATCGCCTCTCTCGGCTACAGTCGGCCAGCTTACGCAACAGCGGAGACGAAATCCTAGGGCTTCCTGAACTGTTTAGTACCCTGCAGCAGGATATCTGGCAGGAGCTTAGCGGCGATGGCGATAAAGCCAATATTTCAACCCTGCGTCGGGGGCTGCAGCGGCATCATCTTGATATTCTTAGCGGCTTAGTGCTACAAAATCCCAGCCAGCCCAGCAGTTTTTTGGAGCTGATTGTAGCCCTCGAAACTCTCTATGCCCCTGAGGATGCCCGGGTGTTGGCCCGCTACCAACTGCGTCAGCTTGCCGGAGAGATTCAGGCCAGCTTAGCTCGCCACAGCGCCTTAGATGTTTCTACCCGGGCCCATTTAGAAGACAGCCGCGATCGCATTCAGCAAATCCTTAACGCTCAGCGAATTGCCGGGTAGGAGAGGGAGCCTTTTGCAACAGAATTCCCTTAATCAATACCCATGCAGAATCCATAGCCCCATTGATATAGCTTTGGCCAGATTGCTTACCGCTTGCTCACCGCACCGAGTATCGCTGGGATGCTGCTTATTGCAGTCTAAGGGCTGATTAGGACATTCGACTGCGTCGCGGGGCTTCCATACTCAGGGTTACAGTGCCGATAGCTATCCGTAGCAACGCGACAAACGCAATATAAAAGCAATCTGACTCGCAGCCTTGTTCTAGTCGTCCCCTCGGCTGCCATACACCGTTTCATCTTCTTTACGCCAGGCTGGATCAACAATGCAGATAAACACCAGCGGGACCTGCCCGCAGTTATCAATAAACTGTTTGGCATTGGGCGGAATATAAACGGCATCACCAGGCTGCACTCGCTGAGTTTCGTCGTCGATATGCATTTTCCCCTCGCCGCTGAGGATGTAGTACACCTCGCTGGTGGTCAGAGAATGGGGCGCTGAGGTCTGGCCGATGGGAACGACCGCATGGGCCAGGCTATAGCGCAAATTAATCGGCTGCTTATCGGGGTGGAGCAGTTCCCGCAGCAGGGTGCCGTCCCCAGCGGTAAACTCCTGGCAGTTCATCAGGCTTTGAATTAACACAACCTGCTCCTATGGGTTTAAATTGATTGATTTAAATCGATCGATTTGGATTGATAAATCTAGATTTGAGCGCATTTTAGACCTCGTGTTCAACTGCCTACTCATAATCAACTGTTTGCTCGTGACCGGCTACTTGACAGTTGGCATTTCCCACTGGGTCGCTTCAAAATCCGCGCAGCCAATAGCCGCTTCGGATAAGGCGTCAGTAGGATGCACCGGGCACTTAAGGTAGTAGTTTTGGGTGAAATATTTGCAGTTGCTGCACGGAATGCGATGCATCGCCCGCGCCCGATCAAGCCCCTCGCGCACAGCGCTCCAGAGGGTCCACAGGCTCATTGCTACAATCGTCCAGGCGCAGATAAAACACAGCGGCACCAGAAACGGCTGGAGCCACAGCACGAGCTGATGCAGCGTGCGAAAAAGAAGAATAAAAAGAAAATCCACTGGCGTCAGTCTTTACAGGCTTACTGTTACGAGCATAGAAAGATTGAACAAAATCTATGCTTTGGCTTTACAGGAGTTTGTGTTTTGTTGCATTTTGATGGGTGATATTTGGCTCCAAAGAGGCGGTGGGTTCGTCTATCAGCAGAATTTGCGGGTCGAGCTATAGCGCCCGCAGCAGGGACAGCAATTGCCGCTCGCCGCCCGATAGCCTTTGGGCAGGCTGTTGGAGAAAGCCGGCGGCGCGATCGAGCTGACGGAGATAGGTCAAAATGCGATCGCGATTATAGCTACGCTCCCAATAGAGCGAGAGTTGAAAAGCAGAGTACGACTGTCTTCAATGCTGCCCTCAAACAGAGCAGTCCCACGTCCCGCCAAAGCCAGCGATCGCCGATTTGACGGCCGATACTCCGGGCAACAAGTAGAGAAGAGCGGGATTTCACGATAAGATTTAAGTAACTTTAGGACACAAAAGGTTAGTTTCCGAAGATAAATCCCAATGTTTATGGACGAGTTAACTCCTATCGCAAAAGAGCTTATTAGGCAGCCCGTTGCTTTTTTTGGGGGCCTGTTTTCTGGCGTGTTTCGTCTCAATTTGAATGATGACCCGGTGAAAAGCTGGCTCAGCCAGCAGTCTGGCAGTCCTTCACCCCCGACAGACTCAGACGATTCGCAGAACGGAAAATCCAGCGGTCCTCAAACGATTTCAATCGACTAGATTGAGCAAGCTGGCCGCACAAGCTTTGAGAGATAAGCGATTATGCACTTACTCAGTGAAATCAACCAAAGAGAGCTGAAAACGCTACGGTAGTATCACTTCAGCTTTTAGAAGCTAATCTCTGGATACTACCAAAGAATATTTCCCACAAATTTTCTTTAGAGCCTCTCAGGAGTTGCTTTATGGCAATCATTGCCCCTTGCGCTCGGTGATGGGCTAGGTTCAAAGTCTTCTAGCGGAGGCGTAGGTCAGCCTCAAACCTTTCGATTGGCCACTGTAAAATGAGCATCTATCCAAAGTTATAAAGTCAGTCATAAAATCAAAAATTTATGGTTTTAAGTCGTTTCTTTAGCAAATTGTGAAGGAAGTTAAACGCTGTAGATAGCCCCTGATTGAAAATGAGTGCAGCGAATGCAACACAGGTAATTCTACATGGCTTCAACTGTATAAAAAACGGATAAATATTGAACCACTAAGCTGTTTTCTATGCCCACTAGTGGGGAATACTAGGTGCTGTTACGGGCAATGTTTATGTTAAAAAACAGCTTTGAGTCCGGCTGATCAGACTCCCTTTCAAATTCCAACGCCTTGAGATGTAGCGTCAAAGCTAAGTCATTTTGGTCGCTGTAGGGTGAGCCTGTCGAAGCGTTCCCCCTGGTAGGTTAAGGCGTAGCCCGTAACGACAACCTAGTGAATTTATAACTTCGATGCTGTTGGCTGAAGCTTCTTACTACATGGCCTACATGGCCCATGGTCACTGCTATTTGTGGCAGACTCCTCTGGTTGGGCTGCATGTCGTTAGCGACCTGCTGATCGCGATCGCCTATTTCTCTATCCCAGCCATGCTGGTTTACTTTGTGCGTCAGCAGCAGCAGATTCCCATTGTCAGGGTGCTGCTGCTGTTTGGGGCATTTATTGCCGCCTGCGGCGTTGGTCATCTGCTGGAGGTCTGGACGCTGTGGTCTCCCCACTACTGGCTATCGGGGGCTGAGAAAGCGCTGACCGCCTTTATTTCTTGTGTTACGGCGATTAAGCTGTGGGAGCTGATGCCGCAATTTTTGGTGCTGCGATCGCCCCAAGAGCTAGAACTCCTTAATCAGCAGCTTCAGCAAGAAGTTGACGCCCGCAAACGTACTCAGCACGCGCTGCAAAGCCTTTTGGAAGGTACCACCGCCACCGGAGAAGACTTTTTCCCTGCTCTGGCAGAGCACTTAGCAAAGGGAATCCGAGTCCGCTACGCCGCCATCTCTGAATACGACGCGGCCACGGGCGAAATTCGTATCCTTGCCTTTTGGAATAATGGCAACTTATCTCAAGATTCCATCGTGTCGCCGCCTGGTGTTCCCTGTGAGGTGGTTGTCAGAGAAGGAGAGGCTCACTACTATCCTGAAGCGGTTCAGCAACTGTTTCCCAGTGTGCCTGCGCTAAAGGAGATTGGTGCGGCCTGCTATTTGGGCGTGCCCATTTTAGATCGTCAGAATGCCGTCTTGGGAGCCATCTGTATCTGCCATGATCAGTCCCTGCTGGAGCCTGAGCAAGCTGAGGCGTTTATGACGATTGTGGCCTCTCGGGCATCAGCAGAACTGCAGCGTCAGCGGGCAGAAGTTGCCCTGCGGCAAGCCTATGGCGAGATGGAGGCGCAGGTGCAGGCGCGCACTACAGATCTGAGTCAGGTTAACCAGGCGTTGACTCAGGTCGCTAAACGGGAGCGCACCACCACCCGAATTATTCAGCGGATGCGGCAAACCCTGGATTTGGAGGCGATTTTTCGCGCTACAACCTTGGAACTACGCCAGGCGATTGACTGCGATCGCGTGATTGTCTATCGGTTTAATCCAGACTGGAGCGGCCAGGTGATTGCCGAAGCGGTAGCGGCTAAGTGGCGATCGCTGCTGGATGAGGATTCAGAATCGCCCTGGCGCGCCAACACCTTATCTGAAGATTTTTGTACAGTCAGGCTGCTATCAGATGCTCCTCACGAGATTAAAGATACCTATCTTCAAGATTCTCAGGGCGGCATCTTTAAGGCAGGGGTAGACTTTTTGCCTGTGACAGATATTTACGAACGCGACTTTAGCGACTGCTATTTAGAACTGCTGGAGTCCATTCAGGCGCGGGCCTATGTGATTATGCCGGTCTATGCCGGCAGCCAACTCTGGGGGCTAATGGCCTGCTACCAAAACAGCGCCCCGCGCCAGTGGCAGGACGGCGAAACCCAAATGGTAACCCGCGTTAGTGCTCAGCTTGGGGTAGCGATTCAGCAGGCTGAACTGCTTCAGCGCAGCCGGCAGCAGGCTGAAGATCTCAAAGTGGCAAAGGAAGCCGCCGATCAGGCTAACCGAGCCAAAAGTGGGTTTCTCTCCAGCATGAGCCATGAACTGCGCACACCGCTTAACGCAATTTTGGGCTTTACTCAACTGATGGATCACGATAAAGCCCTCAGCGATCGCCATCAGAACTACATCAATATTATTAACAGCAGCGGCGAGCACCTGCTGGGACTGATTAACAACGTGCTGAATCTCTCAAAGATTGAGGCCGGGCAACTGCAGCTACAGCCAGATTTTTTCGACCTGCCCCAGCTACTGCAAAGTGTTCGGGACTTGTTCAGCCTTAAGGCCAAAAGCCAGGGGATTAAACTTCAAATTATTACCCCTGACGATTTGCCCACCCAGGTTTATGGCGATCAAGGTAAGCTACGCCAGGTGCTGATTAACCTATTAGGCAACAGCATCAAATTTACTCGCGCGGGTCATGTTGCCCTAGCCGTCGAAATCGCCCCGGCAGTGAAGTCGGTGACGCAAGCTGCCTTAGTTCCTCAATCACAACAGCCAGAGCAGCTGCAAGATGCCGCTGCGATCGCCGTTAAATTTATCGTGGAAGACACGGGCGTTGGAATTGCGTCCTCTGAAATCGACGCCCTGTTTGCCCCCTTTCAGCAGACCGAATCGGGTCTAAAATCGGGGCAGGGAACTGGACTAGGGGTGCCGATTAGTCGTCAGTATGTGCAGCTGATGGGGGGTGATTTGTCAGTGGAGAGCCACCCTGGTCAGGGCACGCGCTTTTGGTTTACCCTGCCGCTGGCGGTCAATACGGCGGCCCAGGCTCCTGTGCAGAACGGCTTTGGAGAAATTATCGGACTGGCTGAGGACTACCCCCGCTATCGGATTTTGCTGGCAGAGGATAACGACATCAATCGGCTGCTGCTGCAGTGCACCCTCGCTCCGCTCAATTTAGAGGTGCGGGAGGTCAGCAGCGGGCAGGAGGCGCTGGAAATTTGGGAAACTTGGCGGCCCCATTTAATTTGGATGGATATGCGGATGCCCAATATGGACGGCTACGAGGCGACCCGCCGTATTCGCTCAGCAGAGCGCGATTGCGGTCTTTCTCCTACGGTTATCGTTGCCCTGACCGCCACCGCTTTTGAAGAAAATCGGCCCCAAATTTTAGCCGCTGGATGTAACGACATGGTGGCAAAACCCTTTAGACCTGCCGACCTGCTTAGACTGATGGCCCGGCATTTGCACCTGCGCTGTCGCTACGGTCAGACTTCCCTTTTATCAGCTTTAGCTGAGCCAGAGCTGACCCCGGATCACCTGGCTTCCCTATCTACGACCTGGCTGACGGCGCTTTATCAGGCCGCTACAGAATGCCGTGATAGGGAGGCTTTAGCCCTGATTGAGCAGTTGTCTCCGGCTCAGAGCGCGATCGCGGCCAAACTCAGAGCGCTTGTCAGCCAGTTTCAATTTGACCAAATTCTGACGCTGCTCGATGCGGCCCAACAGCGGGCGACCCCTGCGTCCTCTGGGACAGCCCCGTGAGCCTGATCCGTTAGCCAATGCAGTTATTCTCTCAAGGCACCGTGAATTTTATGTCGAGTCAGGACAGGCCGCAAGCCGCTCTCAAAGCGCCTCGCCAGGCGGATATCTTGATCGTCGATGACACCATCGAGAATGTGCTGCTGCTGGCCCAAATTTTGGAGGCGCAAAACTACAGGGTTCGTAAGGCTATCAGCGGTCAAATGGCGCGAATGGCAATTAATGCCGCGCCGCCAGATTTGATCCTGCTGGATATCTGTATGCCGGAGCTAGACGGTTACGAGCTCTGTCGTCAGCTTAAGGCCAACGCAGCTACGGCCCATATTCCGGTGGTGTTTCTTAGCGCTCTGAACAATCCTAACGATAAGGTAAAAGCCTTTGAGGCTGGTGGGGCAGACTACATCACCAAACCCTTTCAAAGCGCAGAAGTGCTGCTACGCACCCGCAATCAGCTGATGATTCAACAGGCTTGGCGGATGATGCGCTCGGTCAATCAGCAGCTTGAGGTGCAGGTCAAGGCCCGCACAGCAGAGTTGGAAATTGCCAACCAAAAGCTCTCTGAAATCGCGTTTCAGGATAAATTAACCGGGCTGCCCAATCGGGCGGCGCTAATGGCGCAACTATCCCGCACCCTCGAAACGGTTCGGGCTAACCCAGACCATCGACTTGCGGTGCTGTTTTTTGACTGCGATCGCTTTAAGCTCGTCAATGATTCTTTTGGCCATTTGGTGGGAGATGATGTTCTGGTGCAGGTGGCCCAGCGGCTGCGCCAGTGTGTTGATAATACCCATTTACTGACTCGCTTTGGGGGCGATGAGTTTGTGCTGGTGCTAAACGCCGGGGCAACCCGTGACCAAGCGATCGCCGTTGCCCAGCAGGCCATCAGCGCCATGCAGCCTGGCATTCCCCTGGCCCACGGCGAAGTGTTTATTGGCGTTAGCGTCGGTATTGTGTTGAGCAGTCCGATACAGCATCGCAAGCCAGAGCACATTCTACGGGATGCCGATATCGCCATGTATAACGCCAAGGCGAACGGCAAGGGATGCTACAGCCTGTTTAATCCGTTAATGCAGCAGGCCAGCGCCGAACTACTTCAGCTTGAGACCGATCTGCACCGCGCGGTAGATAATTGCGAGTTTTTGCCCTTTTACCAGCCCATTGTCGATCTCAAAACGGGGACGATTGTCGGAGCAGAGGTGTTGGCCAGGTGGCAGCACCCAAAGCGAGGACTGCTGATGCCCCACAGATTTTTGTCCGTTGCCGAGGAAGCGGGCCTTTTGATTCCTGTTGGCCGGCAGCTCTTGCGGTTGGCGTGTGAGCAGTTGGCTCTGTGGCGGAGAGCGGGCACCGTTAACGAGAATTTCTACATCAGTTTTAACCTGTCCGTTAGCGAACTTACCCAGGTAAACTCGTCTCAATCTTTGAGTAGCGTGCTAGCCAGCTACGGCCTAACGCCAGCTCAACTGCGGATCGAGATTACCGAAACTGCCCTGCTCGATCAGGCGTTAACCGAGGAAACAATGACGACGCTAACCCAGGAAGGCTTTAAATTTTGCATTGATGATTTTGGGGTGGGCTATTCTGCCTTTAGCTATCTGCACCAGTTTCCGGTAGAGGTGCTTAAGATCGATCGCTCTTTTATCCAAAATATTCGACCCGACACCCGAGACTATCAGATCGTTAAGGCTATTTTGAGCGTCGTGGAAAACCTGGATATGGTGGCCGTCGCCGAAGGTATTGAGACCTTTGAGCAGCGCAGACTGCTGACTGAGTTGGGGTGCGCTCTGGGGCAAGGATACCTGTTTTCAAGACCGTGCGCTGCCGCCGATATGCGGCAAGCCTTAAGCTGCCCTGTTTAGAAATTGCTCTATTTCAGACCCTTTCGGCGGATTGCTGTAGTATCGCTGGCGTGGTTGATACACATTACTGGTCCAATTACCCACGGCACTTCTTATAGAAGCCACTGGACTCGCAACCTTGTCCTAATCGTCCGTTCGGCTGCTACATAGCCCCTTAGGGTAGAGATCCACACTTTTTGAATTTAGACGGGCTACCCTACTTTGGTATGAAAGGTCAAATGAGGGAGTTGAAAGCGGGTGATAAAGCAAGTTTGGGAGCAGTTTAAAGCAGTATTTAAAGGGCTACGACAGACCCTGCAGCTAGACGATTATTTAAATAGTGACTTAACGTCAGAGAGCGACTTAAACAATCTATTTGCTCTCCATCAGGGCGGCTTTCGCTGGCTGTTTAGGGGGCTTGCGATTGCTGGCGTTTGTTTAATCGCGATCGCCCAGCTTATGGCTTTGCCTGCCCTGGCCCAGCCTGTACCCGACGCTGCGGAATCTACGTCAGCTGCTTCAAGTCCGGCAGTTATTGATCCAACAGTTACTGGCCCGACAGCTACTGGCCCGACAAATTCTGAGTCACTCATTTCACCTGCCACCCGTCAGAGCAGCTTTGTGGCTGAGGCAGTGCGTCAAGTTGGGCCAGCGGTGGTTCGGATTGACACTGAGCGTACTATTACCCGCACGGTACCTGATCCGTTTTTTGACGATCCTTTATTTCGCGGCTTCTTCGGTAACTCCAACGGGTTGCCCGGGATGCAGCAAGAGCAGCTCCAGCGCGGCCAGGGATCGGGCTTTGTGATTGACAGCAGAGGAAACGTTTTAACCAATGCTCACGTTGTCAACGGCGCTGACCGAGTTATTGTCACACTCAAGGATGGGCGCCAGTTTGACGGCACCGTTGAGGGATTTGACGAGCTAACCGATTTAGCCGTAGTCAAGATAGAAGCTGACCGAGACGAGGCGCTTCCGATTGCCCCCCTGGGTAATTCGGATCAAGTGGAAGTGGGAGATTGGGCGATCGCAGTGGGTAACCCCTTGGGATTAGACAACACGGTGACTCTGGGCATCGTCAGCACCCTAAAGCGCTCCAGCGCTACTGTTGGTATTCCCAACAAACGCCTAGACTTTATCCAAACCGATGCTGCCATTAATCCCGGCAACTCTGGCGGGCCGCTGCTAAACCAAGATGGAGAGGTGATTGGCATTAACACCGCTATTCGAGCCGACGCGATGGGCATTGGGTTTGCCATCCCGATTAATAAAGCGAAAGAGATTAAAGATCAGCTTGCCCGTGGAGAGCAGATTGAGCATCCTTATCTGGGCGTGCAGATTTTAACCCTGACCCCAGACGTTGCCAAACGCAACAACGACGACCCTAACTCCGGCATTATGCTGCCAGAAGTTGATGGTGTTTTGGTAATTCGAGTGATTGCCAATACCCCTGCTGCCACCGCAGGGCTGCGACGAGGAGACGTCATTGTTGAAATTGATGGAACGCCGACCCTGACGGCAGAGCAGCTTCAGCAGAAGGTTGAAAGCACCCGCATTGGGCAGCGTCTTCAGGTTGAAGTTCGCCGGGGTAACGAAGCGCGACGGGTTGCCATCGAAACTGCAGCATTGGAATAGGGTTGATGGGAAGCCCGCGTTTTTAATCAATGGTCTTTAATAAATCCAAGACTTAGGTGCCTTGAGGATGGGGAGCGCTAAGATCGACGATGAAGCGCACATTGGCAAGCGAGGCGATAATCATGGCATCCCCTCAAGACGTAAAACAATATTTGGCTTACTGGTTTCAGCTCGGTAAGCGAGTTGTGTTCGCCAACGACAAAGCCAACTTGCCATCGCCCATCTTTCAGGGCAGTCAGTATAGCCCGGCGTTTGAAGCCTGTTGGCAGTCAATTATGGCCAACGGCGGCCAAACCGCTCATTTAGAAGGGACAGATCAAACCATTGCCGAGCTGTTGGACTCTAGCTGGGATTTAATGTCCTGCGCCCGCTGTGAGATGCCCATTCCTGTACCGACGATGGGCTGTTCTGTAAACCTTTGCCCCTGCAATGATTTGCCCACCTGGCCCAACGATCAAGTTCCCAAACCCAGAGCCGCCGTAGATAGCCGCGATCGCCTCGCAGCAATTCGCCAGCGACTGGCGCAACATCAAGAGGGTTAAGGTTTAGGCGTTGACCAGCTCAGTCGCTTTTTGCTGAATCTCGTAGGTCATAAAGTCATAGGCCATCAGCGTAGGCTTAAAAATTGCTCTGGCTTCTTTCAATAAATCGTCTAAGCCGATTGCATTACCCGGTGCGTAGCGGGGGCTAAAGTGGGTCATAATCAGCTGCTTTACCTGAGCCGCGAGGGCCACTTGAGCCGCCATTGTAGTGGTCGAATGCAGTCGCTGATAGGCCAGCTCCGCATCTTGGTGGGCAAATGTCGCTTCGTGAATCAGTACGTCTGCCCCCTGGGCCAGTTCAATGGTGCGATCGCAGAAAATAGTGTCGGTGCAGTAGGCTAGCTTTCGTCCGACAATGGGGGGGCCGCAGAGGTCAGCGCCGTTAATGATGCGCCCATCGGCCAGGGTCACCACCTCTCCTCGCTTTAGCCGCCCGTAGATAGGGCCTGAGGGAATACCCAGGGCCTTTGCCCGCTTAACATCAAAGCGTCCGGAGCGATCTGCTTCGGCAATCCGGTAGCCGAAGGCTGTTACCCGGTGCTCTAGGCGATCGCAGGTGACAACAAAATCATCATCCCGGTACACTTTCCCCGGCTCTACGGTGTGAACCCTGACCGGATAGGAAAAGTGAGTTTGGGAGTAGCGGCGACAGGCTTGCAAATAGTCATTGAGCTTGGGCGGCCCGTAGATATCAATGCGCTGCTGCCCGGTTCCGGCCATACCGCAGGTAGCCAGCAGGCCCATCAAGCCAAAAATATGGTCCCCGTGCATATGGGTAATAAAAATGCGGCGAATCTGGCTCGACTTTACATCGCTGCGCAGAAGCTGATGCTGGGTGCCTTCCCCGCAGTCAAATAGCCAAACTTCTGCTCGCTGGGGCAACCTCAGCGCCATGCTGGACACATTTCGCGATCGCGTTGGCACCCCAGAACTGGTGCCCAAAAAAGTAATCTGCAACGGGCTGACATAGAAACACAACTGCTGCCTAGCCTAACCTGAGTCAGACCGTTTGGCGCTTGGGCCGCCGTTAGTCGTCAACCTAGCTCGCAGTCTTCCCCAAATCTGTCAGAAGGTGACCAGAGGCAGAAGGTGACCAGAGGCAGAAGGTGCTTAAGGGCAGAAAGTGATTAAGGGTTAATCGAAGGCGCGATCGCCTCACATCGAATTATGAATGCTATCGTAAAGATATATGAAATTATTCGGATGTCCATGACTCACCGCGTTCTATACGTCAGGCTCCCCTGTAATCCCATCTTTCCGATTGGTGTGGTTTATCTGGCCGATTATGTTCATAAGATGCTGCCGGAAACGGAGCAGCGCATCTTCGACCTAGGAGCCGTACCGCCCTTGGACTACCGCTCGGCGTTAGATGTCTGTATCGATCAGTTCAAGCCAACTCTGCTGATCTTTTCCTGGCGCGATATTCAGATATATGCCCCTGTTGGGGGCCGAGGCGGTAACCCTCTTCAGCATGCCTTTGAGGTGTTTTACGCCCGCAATCCTTTTGTTAAGCTGCGCGGCGCTTTGGGCGGGCTGCGGGTGACCACCGCCTACTATTCCGAACTCTGGCGCAACCAAGGATTGATTAAGCGTGGCCTAGAGCGCTCGCGGCGCTACGTTTCTGAGGTGAAAGCCGTCGTCGGTGGCGGAGCCGTTAGCGTATTTTATGAGCAGTTAGGCACAATGCTGCCCAAGGGCACGATTGTGTCCGTTGGGGAAGGGGAAACCCTACTTCAAAAGCTGCTCTCCCAACAGAGCATTGCAGACGAGCGCTGCTACGTTGTGGGTGAGGATCAACCCCGCGATCGCCTTATCCACGAGCGGCCCACCCCGATTGAAAAATCGGCCTGCGACTACGACTATATCCAAACAATTTGGCCTGAGTTTGAATACTATCTACAGGAGCAGGATTTCTATATTGGGGTTCAAACCAAGCGAGGCTGCCCCCACAACTGCTGCTACTGCGTTTACACCGTGATTGAAGGCAAGCAGGTTCGGATTAATCCTGCTGATGAAGTCGTTGCCGAGATGCAGCAGCTCTACCGGCGAGGCATTCGCAACTTCTGGTTTACTGACGCCCAGTTTATCCCAGCCCGTCGCTTTATCGGCGATGCTGTGGAGCTGCTACAAAAAGTCTTAGCTGCCAATATGGACGATATTCACTGGGCCGCCTACATCCGCGCCGACAATCTCACCCCGGAGCTGTGTGAACTGATGGTTGCCACGGGGATGAACTACTTTGAAATTGGTATCACCAGCGGCTCCCAAGAGCTGGTCCGCAAAATGCGGATGGGCTACAACCTGCGCGTTGTTCTGCAAAATTGCAAAGACCTTAAAGCTGCGGGCTTCAACGATTTGGTCTCAGTCAATTATTCCTTTAACGTGATTGACGAGCGTCCCGAAACTATTCGTCAAACCGTAGCCTATCATCGCGCTTTAGAGGCAGTATTTGGTCGAGACAAAGTAGAGCCTGCCATTTTCTTTATTGGCCTGCAGCCCCACACTCATTTAGAAGATTACGCCCTTAAGCACAACGTTCTCAAACCGGGATACAACCCCATGAGCTTTATGCCCTGGACAGCCCGGAAACTGCTCTGGAATCCAGAACCTATGGGGTCATTTTTTGGAGAAGTTTGTTTGCAGGCCTGGCGACAAAATCCCAACGACTTTGGCCGCGAAGTCATGGATATTCTGGAAGAAAGGCTGGGACTTGCGCCGCTCAGCGAAGCGCTCTCCGCGCCGTTGGCCAATCAGCCCAGGATGCTAAGTACGGTATCATCTTGAGAGAGATTTAGTTTTGTAGCAAAAGCTGCAGGAGTCGGGTAGTTAAGGATCAAAATACAGCAGAGGGGCTAAAACGGGATAGAAAGTATGCTTGAGGGCTCAATTTTACAAAAACTAGTTGCCAATCGGGCAGAAGCAACCGGCAGCAGCACACTCAATTTTGGGGTTTATTACAAAAACACGCTGGTCGCGCTATGCCACGCCCTGGAAGATTACATCCTTACAGTGGGCGGTAGCCCGCTAGTACTCACCGCGTTTCAGCAGGGTAAGTGGTATTTAGAGGAAGCGGATCGCTATGGCGCGATCGCTGATGTGGCTCAGCAGATTGTTATTATGGCAGCCCCCGATGCGGGCTTTCACAATCATCCCACGGGTCAGCGTGACAACGTTGAGCTGGTCGATCTAGACGCCCACGATCCAGTTGCTCAAGAATGGCACTTGATAATTTTGTCCCCTCAGTACACTGCTATGGTGCTGTGCCAGGAGCTGTCCCTGTCAGACTACGGCAGTCAGGGAATGCCAGAAAACGATCTGGAGCGAAAATTCTACGGGTTTTGGACCTTTGAACCCGACCTTGTCCACGAAACGGTCGAGTACACCATTGCCCATATTGGTCAGTACAATCCCGCTCTGCAAAATCGCCTTAATCAATACCTCCACGCTCAGACCCACCTAGACGGTGTTCAGGGCTCTACAGCTGACGGCATCAGTGAAGTTGTCGGAAACGTAATCGACTACCTACAGTCGAGCCGCCGCACCCTGCTGACCGAGGGCGACTTTAGTTTCCTCGAAGACGTTGAACAAAATCTGATTGCCAACAATATGCAGGCGTTTCTGCGCATGGCTCAGCTTGTGGATATTGCCGATGAGCAAAATCCGCTGGCATCGAGGGAAGTTTTAGCCCTATCTGAGATGATGGGGCAGCTTGTAGACTTACCCGTCTGGCAAATGCAGCGCCTGAAGCTAGCCTGCCTGCTTCATCGAATTGCCCCAATGCCAATGGAACTGGGCACTACCGAGGCCCATACTGACGAAGACGCGCCGAGCTGTCTGCTAGTCCCTGGGGCACAGATGCTGCGACGCATGCCGAAACTGCGCGCCGTTGCCAATATTATTACCCATCAAAGTGAGTGGTGGAACGGCAGCGGTCAGCCGGCTCGTTTGGCCGGCGACGATATTCCGGTAGAGTCTCGCATTTTAGGGCTTGTTGTAGCGTTTCAGCAGGCCGTTGTGAGTGCTCAACTAGATAATCAATCACACGCCGAGGACAGTGCAGATCAGTGGTTGGCAACCGATAACCAGGCCCTTACAACCGCCCTTGAGTCGTGTCAACAGGGCCAAGGCGAGCGCTGGGATCCTAAACTGGTCGAGGTTTTGGCTTTGATTGTGCAGGGGTTAAAGCAGGGCCTTAGCCTGCCCGCCATTCCTGCGAAAATGACGGTGGTTACCGGACTGCTGGATCCAGATACGGCCTCTGCTGAGCGCTCAACTAGCTTAGTTTAAGCGGGTCTGGTCTCTAGCTAGCCGGAATTTTGAAGTGATAACTGACCATGACGATTGAGGCAATTAAGACAGGCAAACTGCGTCATTTTCCGGGGGGCAACCTAGAAGATGAAGATCTCTCCGGTCTGGATTTATCCAGCATTCAGCTGGCGGGTGCCCATTTGGTGGGCGTTGATTTTAGCCGCGGCAGCTTGGCTAAAGCTCATCTTGAGGGCGCAAACTTGATGGGTGCTAAGTTAGTGGGCACCGATATTCGAGCTAACTTATGGGGCGCCAATTTGATGCAGTGCGACCTGAGCGGGGCTGATCTGCGCGGGGCTAACCTGCGAGGGGTGAACTTAATGGGGGCCAGACTGGCGGGAGCCGTCTTTTCAGGTGCTTTCTTAAACGGGGCCAATTTGATGGGCGTTAACCTCCAGGGGGTTGACTTTAGCGGTGCCGACCTGCGAGGCGCGAATTTGAGCAATACCAACTTGCACAGCGCAAATCTCTACAATGCTGAGCTGCGGGGCGCATTGCTTAACGATGCCAATTTGGAAGAGGCCGATTTGCGAGGCGCGACGCTGGTAGGGGCGTCTCTGATCGGGGCTAATTTACTGTGCGCCGACTTTCAGGGCGCTAGCCTAGAGGGAATCAATCTGACCGGTGCCTGCCTAATTGGTACAGTTCTGGCGACGTGAGTAAGTCAATCTCAAATATTCGACCTCAGACTGTAGAAGATGACAGCAGGGCTGTATCTCAATCCGTTATGGGGGCGATCGCGCTTGGCAGCAACATCGGCAATTCTGTTGACATTCTCAAATTAGCGGTGGCGGGGCTCAATCAGGCACCGGGCGTTATTATCATTGCCTGCTCAAGCGTGTATCGCACAACGCCCATCGGCCCTCCCCAGCCAGATTTTCTAAACGCCTGTGTGATATTTTCCACGACTCTATCCCCGGAGAGGCTGCTCAATACGCTCTTAAGCACTGAGATTCGCTTCGGGCGGCAGCGGCGGGAGCGCTGGGGACCGCGCACCCTAGACCTAGATCTTTTGCTCTATGGGGACGCTGTAATCACGACGCCTCAGCTACAGGTGCCCCATCCTCGTATGGGCGATCGCGCGTTTGTGCTAGTGCCCCTGGCCGAAATTGCTCCTGACTGGATTGATCCCGTCTCGCAGCGATCAATTACAGCGCTCTTGCAGAATGTTTCCCGTCAGGGGGTAGAGCGACTGCCGGACGTCTCTCTGTTCACGGCGCTGTAATCTGACTCGCAATCCGCCCAAACTTTTTAGCGGGTTGCTATATGATTGGCAATATTCTGATCGATCGTCCCTTTGGCTGCTATAAATCACCGCTCAATAAGTCACCACCCATAAGTTATTCCTTACAGGTCATATGCCCATTAATCTGGAACCGCCTCAACTGCTAAAACCAAAGCTGTTCTATGAAGGCCGAAAATTTAATTTTGAGGTCAATCGTCTGCGCTTGCCCAATAGCGCTGTAGGCGATTGGGAGTGTATTCGCCATCCCGGCGGGGCGCTGGCGGTGCCGGTAACGGCTGAAGGCAAGCTGGTTTTAGTAAAGCAGTATCGCTTTGCGGTGCAGGGGCGACTGCTAGAGTTTCCTGCCGGTACCGTGGAGCCGAATGAATCGCCAGCGGTGACCATTCAGCGAGAAATCGAAGAAGAAACGGGCTACCGGGCGAATACATGGCGATCGCTGGGTAAATTTCCGCTAGCGCCGGGCTACTCTGACGAATTTATCTATGCATTTTTGGCGACGGACTTAGAACTCTTAGAAACGCCTGCCGCTCAAGATGAAGATGAAGATATCGAAGTGGTAATCCTTTCCCCCGATGAATTGGAAAAGGTAATCCTGACAGGCGACGCCGTGGATGCTAAATCGATCGCTAGCTTTATGCTAGCCAAACCCTATCTTTCGTAATCTCGATCAGCGTAATCCCAACCAGTAGGATTTGCAGGCGCAATGCTAGAGGTTGAGGTAAGTATGGCAAGGCTTTATCCTTCAGTTTTGCTCTCAAGTGATGATAAGCCTTAGGATCGCTGATCAATCGTAATTTCGATACGGCGGTTTCGTCCGTCTGATTGGGCCGAGTCAGTATCGGTGACGGGGCGAGTTTCGCCATATCCAACCGGAACCCAGCGGTACTGATCGCCCAGAGCTTCCCTAAAGTATCGCTCTAGGGCACTGGCCCGTAAGTAAGACAGTTCTCGATTGTCGGCGGCATCGCTCTGGCTGTCGGTATGGGCGGCCAGCACAATGGTGGCCCCGGGATAAACCAGTAAATCGGTCACAATGGCCTCTAGAATTGGGTCTGCCCCTGGTTTAAGTTGGGAGCTGTTGGAGGCAAAGAGCGCATCGCTGGGCAGGGTAACCTGGGGCAGCCGAGCCAACGATGGGACAGTCTGCTCTGCAGTCCGCCCAGAGCTTTGCCCAGAAGAGTTTACAGAAGAATTAGCCTCAGGCGCAGCCGCTGTCGATGGTTGCTGAGATAGTTGCTGCTCAATAATGTCCAACCGTCGTTCGAGGGTGCGTCCGCCATTGGGCTGGCCGAGTTCCTGTTCGAGGCTATCAACGCGATCGCTCAAAGCAGACAGTTCTGTCTGAACATCGCTGACTTCGGCCTGAAGATCAGCTCGCGCTTCCCCATCTAGCTCTGGGGCTGTCTGCGACGGTGCCTGTGCCTGTGACGGTGATGGTGAAGAAGGTGATGGGGCTGTCTGCACCTGAGGAACGGCGGCTACCGGCGCGGGCGATATGCCATCCTGCTGCCACCATTGGGGAAGCTGGCGCAGCTTGGTCAGCGTACGATTGGTCCCTCGGAGAACCGTTTCCTGCAGCGGCGGCTCTGCTTGAGGCTGGGCCGGATTGATCTGGGCCACCATCACCCCAACTGCCCAAGCCGCTGAACTACCTAACCCCAGCAAAATCAACCGAAAAAGCGTGGTCCACAGGGTTTTTAGTAGGCCCGGCTGAGGCGATCGCTTTGCGGTAGCTGCCCTAGTTCGGGCACTGACAGACCCAGCACCTGGTTGAGGCACCGTAGCAGTGCTGGACCCAAAGGGCGGCAGCTCAGCGCCATCTGGCCTTGGGCTGGGCTGTTTCCTCAAAGCGCCTTGAGCTGAATTCTGAGCCGAATTTTGCCCTCGGGGCGGGGGCGAAGGCGTACCGGAGGGATAAGGGGGAGAAGGGCGTCCGTCAGACATATTGTGCTGCCATTGATATGAACGCTACAGGTGGTTACAGCCTAGCGTAACTGCATCTGGGTCAGGGCCAGTGGCCTTAAGGTGATCTTAAATCTGGTGTCCGTCGGCTGTGATGTTAACACTTTAATTTTTATATCAACCCACCGAAAGGTTCGGCCAGGGTTGCGAGTCAGATTGCTTCTGTATCAACGACTCCAGCAACACTGGGTGGAGCGCGCAATCTGACCAAAGCCGTAACAGATCTCAGTCCGGTGATAGCCCTTGGTCCAGCGATACATTTTAGTCCGGCCAGCCTTTCCAGGGGCTAACCTGAACAACGCCATCTTCAGTAAAGGTCACATTGAAGTCAACCTGGGGGCGATCGCGGTCTGCCTCAGGCTCTACCAAAGTTGGCAAGGGGGTTTGAGCCGCTTGGGCGCTGGCAGTAGCGTTGGTGGGTTCATAGCCGATAATATTGCCCTGATCGGTGAGCCGCACCTGATAAGAGATATCTTCGGGGTAGGTGACTCGCTCAAACTCAGCCCTGACAATGTTATAGAGCTGGTCGTTAAGCGCCCGGATGCGATCGCCGTCGGTCAGCTCATCGGCAATGGTCGCCTCTAACCCAGCCGCTGAGTCTGTGCCAGTGCCCGGTGGTGAAGACTCTGTTGCAGCATCTTCACGCTGGCTTACGGATGTATTGCCAGATTCGCTATTCCCAGATTCTGAATTGCCAGACTCTACAGAAACCGTGCTGTCAGCCCCAAAGGTGACCAAAAAAGTCGCCAGAGGCTCTTGAGCCACCGATTCAGGATCAACCGGAATAAACGTCAACCGAGGCAGCGGCGTCTCGTCAACGTTGAGCAGCGCAGCGTCATTTTCATACCGATAGCCGACAATATCCCCCGTTTCAGAAACCCCAACCCGAAAAACGAGATCGTCATCAAAGCTAGGATCGCCGGCCCATTCGGCCTGCAGAGTTTGGGAAAGCTGCTGCCGCAACTGAGCCAAAATCGCCCCATCGGTGATTTCTGGCGCGGTTTCAGAGCGCTCATCCAAGACGGCGGCGGCGGTCACCGCATCAACTGTGGCCGCTGGGGCATCAGTCGGGCTGACAGTTGGGCCATCGGTGCTGCCCGGCGTCGCCCCATCGCTGCCCAGTTCTTCTGGGCTGGACGCTTCCCTTTCCGATGCGGGTTCGGGTTCAACCTCTGGAATGGGTAAAAAGGCCACCGCGATCGCTGCCGCCGCCAGGGTTGAAACCCCTACTGCCGCAGGAAAAATACGCTGGGCAACGGGTTCACTGGGCTGAACCGAGCGTCGAGGTAGCGGCTTAAGACTAAAGCTCACATCCGGCAGCGTTAGCGCATCCGCCATAAGCTGATCGACCGCTTCAAGCAGGTCAAAGAGCTGAACCGTTGTCAATTTGACATCCACAGGAGGCTTGGCTGCGCTATCGGTAGCCTGCTCTGATACCACTGGGTTGCCGCTGGCATCTAGCAGAACATGGGGCTGTACAACCAGATGATGAAAGGCATCCTCGCCGGGCTTGAGCTGCACTGAAGACGGCCCGTCGCCTGCTCTTTGGCGCGGCGGTAAACCGCTTAAAAAGCCCTGACCGTAGCTATTGGCGGCTTTAACCAGCCCATCTAAAAACTCTCGTCCTCCCTTTAGGGTCGTTTTGGCTGATGGAAAGCTGCACTCTGCATTCATCACCACCGACATCACCTCTTCAAAGGTCGGCTCCACAGCAGTGCTTAGACCTTCCAACGTCAGGTTGCAGTTGGGCAAAATATATCGACGCTGAATGGT
>JBCDFX010000021.1:0-20523 GCA_039177155.1 Cyanobacteria bacterium P01_H01_bin.119 | reverse complement strand
TGTCAATCCAGAGTTGCCCACCGAAGAATGGGATCTAAAAAGCTTGGTGGGTAAGGTCAAAGAGTTTGTCTATCTCCTTTCCGATTTGGAAGCCGAGCATATTGAGTCTCTGTCTATGACCGAGATTAAGACCTTTCTCCATGAGCAGGTGCGCATCGCCTACGATATGAAAGAAGCTCAGGTAGATCAGGCCAAGCCCGGCCTAATGCGAGAAGCCGAACGATTCTTTATCCTGCAGCAAATTGATACCCTCTGGCGAGAGCACCTCCAGCAAATGGACGCCCTGCGAGAGTCTGTCGGGCTGCGAGGCTACGGTCAGAAAGATCCGCTGATTGAGTATAAAAGCGAAGGGTACGAGCTGTTTTTAGATATGATGACGGGGATTCGCCGCAACGTGGTGTATACCCTCTTCCAGTTCCAGCCCCAGCCTCAGCCCCAGCCCCAGCCCTCTACTGGGGCGGTGTAACCCGAACTAGGCCGTGACTCGAATCAGACGGTAACTCGAATCAGACTGTGACTCGAATTAAACTGTGACTCGAATTAGATAATCCAACCCGTCGCTTAGATCCGGAGGAGCATCCGTAAGTTGGCGGTGCATCTTCAAAATAACGGATTCGGGTACCTGGCGCGATCGCTGCTGATTGCGCTCAAGTGCGATAGACAGCGGAGTCTCAAACCAAATGCCGATAACGGGTATAAATCCCCAAGTTCTAAACTGGGTTAAAACGTCCCGCCGCGATCGCCGCTTGACATTCGTTGCATCGTAAATTGCTCCCCGCTGATCACCTGCCTGAATCGAGTGCTTGATTTGATCCAGTTCAGCTTCTACCGCATGCCAGATGGTGAACCAGCTGCCTTGAATTGTCGGATCGCCGTAGTGCTGAGCGCGAATTTCGTCAGTAGAAATTACTGTCCATCCTGATATTTTTACTCGAAGGACAGCCGCCCAAGTCGATTTGCCGCTGCCAGGTAGTCCGATCAGCATTGCTAAAGGGACTAAAGGGGACAAAGGAGCCAAAGGGTTTGGATGGGCTGATAGTTCGTGACTCGATTGGGCGGCGATTTGCTCAAGTGCGGCGATCGCGCCCCAAAAATCGGTAGACAACTCAGTAGGATAGAAAGGCACGCTGTTTACCTCCAACGCCTTAAACTGTATCCCATGGCTAAACGCCCCTCTCCAACGCCCCCAAAGGGCATGAATCCCGAAAAATATGCTCGTCTTAGGGCTGAAGCTGAGGCCCCTTATCGCAGTCTACGGCGGTTTATCTACGGTGGATTTGCGGCGTCGGGGCTAATTGGAGCATTTGTCTTTTTGACCCAGTTGATTGCGGGGCGGGATGTGGCCAGCGCAGCCCCTAATTTGGCGCTGCAGGTGGGCGTTGTGGCCCTAATGGTGTTTCTCTTTCGCATAGATAAGAAAAAAGAAGAGTGAGCCTTTGCAACGGGTTTAACAGCTACCGCTCGCCAAAACAGTCAATCTCTTTAAAGCGCAGCTAGGGACATTGACAAAACTGGCCATATCCCCCGATGTCTTCAACAAATTGTGCCTAGCCTAGAGGTGTCAATGGGTATAGTCAGCGATTTGCGGGGGGCGTAATGAAAAATCCACTGGTGCTAGTGCATGGTTTAGACGATACCGGGCGCAAGTTTGATACGCTAGCTCACTATCTTAAACATGAGGGTTGGCAGTCTGTTTACTGCCCAACCCTGGCCCCCAGCAATGGAGACGTGCCGCTGGAGCAGCTTGCCCAACAGCTTGTGGTGTATGTCGATACCCACTTGGGTGCCGATCAGCCGTTTGATCTGCTGGGATTTAGCATGGGAGGCATGATTGGCCGCTACTACGTGCAGCGACTTGGGGGGCTTCGTCGAATTCAGCGGCTGGTGCTGGTGTCGGCTCCCCATCGCGGTACCTGGATGGGCTATGGTCGCTCTAATCCAGGCTGTGTGCAAATGCGTCCGCAAAGTGCGTTTCTGCAGGACCTCAATCAGGATTTATATTCGCTTAAAGAGGTTGGCGTTAGCTGTATTTGGACGCCCTACGATTTGATGATTTTGCCTGCCACAAGTTCTGATTTGGGCCTTGGCGATCGCATCACTGTGCCCGCCTTAACTCATCCTGGCATGGTAAAACATCCCAAAAGCCTGGCCGCGATCGCCCGCGCATTTAGCAAACCGATAGATTAACGATTTAGTTTGTCTTTAGAGCGCTGGTTTGAAGCTGCATTAAGCTTTGAATTCCCGATTCAGCCATATCGAGTATTTGATTGAGCTGGTTTCGAGTAAAGCTTTCGGCCTCAGCCGTGCCCTGCACTTCAATAATTGCCAAATCTTCATTTAAGACCACGTTAAAGTCCACATCAGCGGCCACATCTTCGGGGTAGTTCAAATCTAAAAAAGCCTCCCCCTCAATCAGCCCCACCGAGATAGCCCCAATCTGATGGATGATAGGAGACGCCGTCAGCTTACCGCTGATCATTAGGGACGCGATCGCATCCTGCAAAGCTACAAAGGCTCCAGAGATAGCGGTGGTGCGGGTGCCGCCATCTGCCTGCAGCACGTCGCAGTCTACCAGCAGGGTAAAGTCTCCCAGCGCCTTGAGATCCACGGCCGCTCGTAGGCTGCGGCCAATCAACCGCTGAATTTCCTGGGTGCGGCCTGAGAGCTTCATCAGCTCCCGGCGGTTGCGCTCTGGCGTCGCGCTGGGCAACATGCGATATTCAGCGGTAAGCCACCCCTGGCCTGAGTCTTTCAGCCAGCGGGGAACACCCTCTTCTACCGAAACGGTGCAGAGCACCTGGGTCTGACCGCAGCAGGCCAGCACCGAACCTGCCGCAAAGCGCGTAAACTGCCGGTTGAACTGAATCGGACGAAGCTGGTCAGGTTGCCGACCGTCGGGACGTTGCCAAGCCATAGATCAATCTCAATTGCGCCCCACCCAGGATAGCGGATTTTCGCAATGGATTTTTGAGCAAATGAGCGGTACACTTTGGGCGTAAGCAATACACTTGAACTGATATCATAACGGTTCTGTAAGCTCCCTTTAGCCCTGTAAATTTAGGGTTTGGGATTGATATCTTTAAGTATTGATTTCGCTGCTGCCAAAGCTGAGAATCTAAAAGTTGGGAACCTAGGGAGCCAACATCGCGGGGATTAAAGTATCTCAGTATATTCAACATTGGCGATCGCTTACGCTTTTGGGCGCGCATCTACATTTAGCGTAATATCTCGTTTCTACTCTGCATCTTGCGCTATATTTAGCCATCGTCAGGTTACTTAGCCCCGTTATGGTTTCTCAGCTTAAGTCTGTTCAGCCCACGTCCCTGCGGCGCTCGTCCGCTCGCTCTGACCGTCGTCCTGCCTTGTACACCATTGAAGGAACGCTGCAAGTTTTTACCGCCGCTAGCCGCACATTTTTTACCCATGTAATGGTGCAGGCGATGCGAGCGGCAGGCCAGGGAACGTCAGTGCTAGTGGTCCAGTTTCTTAAAGGCGGTATCGATCAGGGGCGCGATCGCCCGATGCAGTTTGGTCAAAATTTGGACTGGCTGCGCTGTGATATTTCAAACTGCCTGCTAGAAGGTAAGGCCACCGAGGCTGAGCAAGGGGCGCTGCAGGAGCTGTGGCAGCATACCCAGCAGGTGATAATGCAGGGCAAATATGGATTGGTGGTGCTCGATGAACTCAGTTTAGCGATCGCCTATGGCTTAATTGCCGAAGCGGACGTGCTGAACTTTTTGCGCGATCGCCCTTCGAGAGTAGACGTGATTATGACCGGGCCCATGATGCCAGAGTCGATTTTGGATATCGCCGATCAGGTCACCCAGGTGCGGCGCAGCTTTTTATCTTGATTGCTGGGCGTGCGTTTTAATGTGCTGAAGTTAATCTCACTTGACCCATACAACTTGAATATTACTTAAACCCGCCATGATTAAAAACGACACTTGGATTACTGAAATGGCTGCATCGGGACTGATTCATCCCTTTGAGCCTAAGCTAGTGCGACAGGTCAACTTAGAGGACTTTGCCCGTCCGGTGATTAGCTACGGTCTATCGTCCTACGGCTACGATATTCGTCTATCTCCGGCAGAGTTTCGCATTTTTCGTCATATTCCAGGTACTGTGGTCGATCCAAAGAAATTTAGCCCGGCTAATCTAGAGCCCACGGCGCTGCGAACCGACGAGAGCGGCAGCTATTTTATTCTTCCGGCCCACTCTTACGGCTTGGGCGTCGCGCTAGAGCGCATCCAGGTGCCCGACAATATCAGCGTGATTTGTATTGGTAAATCAACCTATGCCCGCTGCGGTATTATCGCCAATTTAACGCCAGCAGAAGCGGGCTGGCGAGGCCACTTAACGTTGGAATTTTCTAACTCCTCCAGCGCAGACTGCCGCATCTACGCCAATGAAGGGGTAGTGCAGCTGTTGTTCTTTGAAGGCGAAACCTGTCAAGTGAGCTACGAAACTCGCCGGGGCAAGTATCAAGATCAGCCAGAGGCGGTGACCCTGGCGCGGGTTTGAGCCTGTAGTCGTACTCAAATTCACCAGGGTTGCCATGACACCAGCAGAAGAACGCCATCAGTTTGAAATTGCCAAGCTCAGGGCGGAGATTGCCAAAGCGATCGCGGAGCGGAAGGAAATTGAGGCGCGGCTGAATCTGCCCTGGTATCGGCGGCCCCGGTTTATTCAGGCGATCGTGGCGGGGGTGGTAGCTCTGCCTGTGATTTGGTTTTACTTTGAGGAAGTTGCCCTGCCGAGCCTAAATGCCACTCGACTAGAGCAGCAAATTGAAACCCTCAGAATCCGCCGGGATCTGAACCTGACGATCGACACCCTGCGCAGCGATCTGGCCGATGCCAAAAGCCAAAACCAGGAGACTATTGTGGCGCTGAGTACGGCCCGCGAAGAAATTGAGCAGCTTAGGCAGCAGTTGACGGCTGTATCGGAAGAGTCTCGCCAACTGGCCAGTCAACAGCCCGATGTGGGGCGACAGCAGCAGCTTAACGAGGCTGCCGATCAGGCTCAGGCGGTTGTCGATCGGCTAGACACAACTGTGCTGCCCCAAATTGAGCAGCAGCAATCGACCGCAGAGGAGCGCATCGATCAGCTTGAGGCCCAATCCCAGCAGCTCAATCAAGATGCTGAAATACTGAATGAATCGCCTGCACCCGGAGAGCTGAATGAAAATGCGCTGTAGGCGATCGCCTGAAAATAGCGCTTCCGAAATCGTGATTCTGGTCTAACATGTGATTTCTTGGTTGAGTCCGGTTGTTCCCGATAGCCGATCGATTTATGAACTCTGACGCGCCCACCCCCACCCCGATCAGCGAGCTGCCACCTGAGGGCGAAGCGCGCAATCCAAATCTTCAAGTGCGCTTCAAAAGCGAGGCCGGACGGCTGCTGCTGCTGCTGCCCCCCGATCCCGAAGCCAGCCGAAATCCGGTGAGCTGGGACGAACTGTGGCAGCAGCTTAAACAGCGCATTGCCAGCAGCGCTCGTTTTTGGCAACCTAATACCGCGGTGCATTTAGTGGGGCGCGATCGCCTATTGGATGTCCGCCAGCTTCAGTCCATTGCTGACGTGCTAAAAGACGCTGAACTTAGCCTTAAACGGGTGTATACCAGCCGCCGTCAAACCGCAGTGGCTGCAGCAACAGCGGGCTATTCCGTAGAGCAACAGGCGGCATTGGCCCACCTAAACCAGTCTCCTACTACCGAACCGGGCAAGGCGCTAGATGAACCCCTGTATTTACAGGCTACCGTGCGCTCTGGTGCAGAAATTCGTCATCCCGGTACGGTGGTTATTTTGGGCGATGTCAATCCCGGCAGCTCCGTGATTGCCGAGGGAGATATTTTAGTATGGGGCCACCTGCGGGGGATGGCCCACGCCGGCTCTGAGGGCAACGCTAAATGCCGAATTATGGCCTTACATATGGAGCCAACCCAGCTTCGTATTGCCGATAAATTGGCCCGTCCCCCGGAAAATCCACCCGCCCACTACCAGCCGGAAGTAGCCTATATCGGCGATGCCGGCATTCGCATTGCGATCGCCACAGCGTTCGCCAAACTCCAGAGGCTTTAGCTGGCGTTAGGCAGACTGGCCTTAAACTGACCGCATAAACCCCTCAACCTCACCTGTGTGACCCCAATGACCGTGCCTGAGACCCGTGTAATCGTGATGACCTCCGGTAAAGGGGGCGTTGGCAAAACCACCTGCACCGCCAATCTGGGCATGGCCCTAGCCCAAGCCGGACAGCGCGTTGTGGTAGTGGACGCCGATTTTGGCCTGCGCAATTTAGACTTGCTCCTGGGCCTAGAGAACCGCATTGTTTATACTGCCCTAGACGTGCTGGGCAAAGAGTGCCGGCTAGATCAGGCACTGGTCAAAGATAAGCGTCAGCCCAACCTAGCTCTGCTCCCTGCCGCCCAAAACCGCTCTAAAGAAGCGATTACCCCAGAGCAAATGGAGCAGTTGGTAAAGGCGCTTAAATCCGACTGCGACTACATTTTGATTGACTGTCCGGCGGGGATTGAGATGGGATTTCGCAACGCGATCGCCCCCGCCAATGGGGCCATTATTGTCACTACCCCCGAAATTTCCGCCGTGCGAGATGCCGATCGGGTGATTGGCCTACTCGAAGCGAACGACATCAAATCTATCCAGCTCATTATTAATCGGCTTAAGCCCAAAATGGTGCAGGCCGACCAGATGATGTCTGTGCAGGATGTCAAAGATATTCTGGCGGTGCCGCTGATTGGCGTTGTGCCCGACGACGAGCGGGTGATTGTCTCCACCAATCAGGGTGAACCTCTGGTGCTTGAATCGCGACTGTCCCTAGCGGGCATTGCCATTGGCAATATTGCCCGCCGCCTTCAGGGTGAAGAGGTGCCGTTCCTCGATTTAACCGCGCCCCATGACGATATCTTTTCTCGGCTGCGGCGGATGTTTCGCAGCTAGCGGCGTCTTGTTTCCCGGTTTCACTTTGCAGGCAACTGTTCTCCCATCGGCCCAGGTTCTCCCATGTCCATCCTTAGCGAACTTCTTGATCGATTGTTTCCTCGTCACAGCACGGCGGATACCAGTCGTTCAGCGGTTAAACGGCGATTGCAGTTTGTGCTAGCCCACGACCGCACCGACCTCGATCCGGCCACGGTGGAAAAAATGCGCGCTGAAATTATGGAGGTGGTGTCTCGCTATGTGGAAATTGACAGCGAGGGACTAGAGTTTGCCCTAGAATCAGATGACCGGGTGACGGCCCTGATTGCCAACCTGCCGATTCGTCGCATTCGTCCGGACTCCCTGGAGCCTGACCAACCGCTTACAGGTAGCGCCGCGCCGGAGCAAGACGCCTTAGCAAAAGGTGAATCAGGAACCGCCGCGCCGGAATCTGCCGATCAAGCGATCGCAGATGCCTAATCCGATGCGATCGCCCCTGTTATCTGCTCCCTATCCATGTCTAAAACCCTGCCCGCCAATCGCGGCGATGCTTTCTCAGCTGCCGTTAGGTCCCTTAAACTAAATCAGATTGAGCGCCATATTTTTATCTGTGCCGACCAAAGCGTGCCCAAATGTTGCGATAAAGCCGCCAGTTTGGAGTCTTGGAGCTACCTAAAGCGGCGGCTTAAGGAGCTTGGCCTAGACGGAAGCGGCAAAGCAGTTTCAGGCGATCGCCCGATTGTCTTTCGCACCAAGGCAAACTGCCTGCGAGTGTGCCAGCAGGGACCGATTGTGGTGATTTATCCCGACGGGGTTTGGTACCACAGCGCTACCCCAGAGGTGCTTGAAACAATCATTCAACGCCACTTGATTGGCGGCGAGGTGGTTACAGACTATGCATTTCTGCAGCGTCCACTGTCGTTGACGGCACCCTAACAAAATCGCGACACCTTAGAAAAGTCACAGCGCCTTAGAAAAATCACAGCGCCTTAGAAAAATCACGGGGCGATCGCAGCTTTTAGGCGATTTCAACGATACCCTTAAGAAAACTTTCTATCTATTCTCAGCTTTTAAGTTAGTATTCAAGCCAGTCTGGGATACATAGAACAGCCACTTGATAGACCCAGGTCTGCAGATCTGGCCCGTGGTTTCACCAAAACTGTCAGGTCGTCATCACAAGCGGCCATCACAAGCGGTTGATAGTCGATCATTTTGAGGTTAGTGACGGAGCATGAAGGACGCAAGCTCAGGAGAACAACGGCAGTTGCTACTGGTCGATGATGACCCCAACCTGATTCTACTGGTCAAAGACTATTTAGAATTTCGCGGGTTCAAAGTCGTCACTGCTGATAATGGCAAAGAGGCGCTGGCCAGCCTGGAAGACCAGAAGCCAGATATGATTATTTGCGATGTGATGATGCCAGAGATGGACGGCTACTCCTTTGTCCAGAAAGTTCGTGAAAGCAGCGACACAAGCTGGATTCCGATCCTGTTTCTCTCGGCCAAAGGGCAAAGCCAAGATCGGGTCAAGGGGCTCAATACCGGGGCCGATGTCTATATGGTCAAACCCTTCGAGCCCGAAGAGCTGGTCGCCCAGGTCGAATCTTCCCTAAAGCAGGCGGCCCGGTTATCTCAGCGGCAGGGCGGCGTCGGTGACGGTGCGCCTACCATTCAGGTCCCCTTCGACGTAGAGCTAACGCCTACGGAGCTGCGGGTCGTACAGTTTGTGGCGCGAGGTATGGCAAACCGCGAAATTGCGGAAGAACTCAGCGTTAGCCAGCGCACCATTGAAAGTCATGTCAGCAATATGCTGGGCAAAACTGGGCTGCATAACCGCACCGAGCTGGCCCGCTGGGCAATTGAAAATCGCAAAGCTTAGGGAATGCCATCAATTAGTTTTAGAAACCTGACGCGGCAAGCCATAACACGCCCGACTATTCCTATCGACTAGGGGCTGTAACAGCTATCTTTAAAGGCTTTGACTTAAATGATTGACAGCCCTTAGCTCAGCTGTAAACTGTGTCCATCTCTAGCTCAGCTAACCCCTAGAGCCGGGTTAATAAACTGCTTCCCACAAGCCTTGCAGCGGTAGCACTGCTTGCCTCGACGGTGACCATTTTTGGAGAGTTGGTCACATTGACAATGGGGACAAATCATTACATTCATTACGTGATCGCGGAGTCGATCGCCCACATAAGGCTGCAGACAGGCGCACATTAACTTAGGGATTTGATCAATCAACTGTTGGCGATGGTCAATATCAGGATGACGAAATGCCGCTAGCATAATGGCATTGTTGCTGTGTACACAGGCTTCCGCTAGCAGTTGGGCTTGTGTCTCAGCCAGCTTAGGATTGCGCTGCTGCAAAATTGATTTAAAGAGCGCGATCGCTTCCTGAGTCATAGACTCATCAATAGATTGAAACAGGCTAGGCGCAGTATAGAACTGCACGAAGATCACCCGCGACACTGGATCTTCAAAAAGCTGAGTCGTAGCGGTAATTAAAGTCTGAGTCATATCTATCAGAGGCAGCTTCACAATCTTGGGTATGTCAATCTGCGACCAAAACGCTTTAACCCGCTCAATATGACGAAGCTCCATCGCATTAAAAATTGCTGCTTTATCCGGAAAAAACTGATATAGGGAGCCAATCGCTGCTCCGGCCTTAGCCGCGATTTGATGAGTTGTAGCGGCATCGTAGCCCACCTCATCAAAGACCGCCGCCGCTGCGCTTAAAATTTTCTCTACCCGTTGTTTGCCCCGCTGCTGTTTGGGCGTGCGACGAAGATAGGTTGACGAATATGAATCATCTGTCATATTTTTAAAATGCGACGGATTAATCACAATCTTATCCCCAACGATGAATACTATGCTTCGCGGTGCGCCCTGGCTGTTGGCGCACAAATCCATGCTGGCAATAAATCAGCCCCGTAAAATTTCTCTTCATGGTAATGACTATGTAATGTGGAAAGATAACTTTGGTACCGTCCACGCTTTGCCCAATGCCTGTCCACACATGGGTGCAATGCTGTCTGAAGGTTGGTGCGAGAGTTCAGAAACAGGTAGCAGTAAGGTTGTCTGTCCCTTTCATGCCTTGGCTTTCGATTCTGAGGGGCGTACGATGCTGCCAAACTCTACTAAACCAACCCGGCCTCAGTTACAGCCGCTGAAGCTAATTGTTCGAGGAAATTTTATTTGGTCCTATGGCGGCTGCGAACCCCAAACCGCCATTCCAAAAGTGCTCGATAAGTTGAACGATCAGTATCATTTTGTGGGTCATACAGCTGACATCAGCGTAGAAACTGATTTGTTGACCATGCTGCTAAATATGCATGACTATGACCACCAAAACGGCACTCACAGTGACCTGTTTCGCATCACTGAAGTCCAGTTTCACCGATTTATTGATAACGGGCTCCAGTCTCACGCCTATTACGACATGCCTACTGCGCCTTACAGCCTAAGAGAAAAGATTCGGCGACCAGACCTTTTCCTCTTGCCTCCAGTTATCAAAGCCCATTTGGAGAACTACTTTCCTTCATTGGTGATTTTTCATGGAGAATCGTCTTTAGGCCGTATTGCTCAGTGCCATCTGTTTATTCCAGAAGCAGAAAATCACACGCGGACCTATATTTTGCTGTTTGGTCAGGCTCGCAGCCCCTTATTCAAGCTATTGGGTCGAACCTACTTAAATTTTGGTCGGGTTGTTGTAGAGCAGGATGCTGACATTCTGGGCAAAATTTATCCCGGCAGTCCCCAAAAAATTAAGCTCAATAACGAGGTAGGTATGGACTGGGTAAAGCGCAACTTTAAGGCGTTTCCGGCAGTGGCAGAGTCTAATTGATAGCTCTAGCCAGCTTGCCCATGGCACTGAGTATCGTTAGGACAGCCAGTAGTCAGATTGCTTCTATGTCAACGACTCCAGCGATATATTTCGCTGAAATCAGTGTAAAAAAGCCCCGCGATCGCATAAGCGCGATCGCGGGGCCATACTTTAAGGACTTTGCCAGCTCTGTAGCAGCCTGCTTATAAAGCCTTACTTTTGGACACTACAGGCGGCTTTAGTAATCAAAGTCGCCGCCCATGCCGGCACCGGCGCCAGCGCCTTCCTTCGGCTCAGGCTTATCGACCACGATGCACTCAGTGGTCAATACCATAGCCGCAATGGAGGCCGCATTCTGCAGTGCGGAACGGGTGACCTTGGCGGGGTCAACGATACCGGCGTCGAACAGATCGGTGAATTCATCCACGGCGGCATTGTAGCCGACGTTAAAGTCCTTCTCCTTAACGCGCTCAGAAATTACGGCACCGTTTTGACCGGCATTCTCAGCAATTCGCTTTAGAGGAGCGGTCAGCGCCCGCATCACAATCAGCGCTCCGATCAGTTCCTCTCCGCTCAGATTGCTGTTGGCCCAAGTCTCTAGTCCCGGAGCCAAATGAGCAAGGGTAGTGCCGCCACCCGGTACGATACCCTCTTCAACAGCGGCTTTGGTTGCGTTGATGGCATCTTCTAGGCGCAGTTTACGATCCTTCATTTCGGTCTCAGTTGCAGCACCAACCTTGACCACGGCAACACCACCGGACAGCTTAGCCAGGCGCTCCTGCAGCTTTTCCTTATCGTAGGAGGAATCGGTCTCGTCAATCTGGCGACGAATTTGCTCGCAGCGAGCCTTGACATCTTTCTCATTCCCTTCAGCCACCAGGGTAGTGGTGTCTTTGGTGAGAGTAATGCGACGAGCCTGGCCCAGCATTTCCAGCTTAGCGCTGTCTAACTTAAGCCCGGTATCTTCGCTAATGACCTGACCGCCGGTCAGAACCGCAATGTCCTCCAGCATAGCTTTGCGGCGATCGCCGAAACCAGGAGCTTTAACTGCTGCCACATTAAGCACACCGCGTAAACGGTTAACCACTAGAGTTGCCAGCGCCTCTTTTTCGATGTCCTCAGCGATAATCAGCAGGGGACGGCTAGAGCGAGCCACCTGCTCCAGCACGGGAACCAAATCTTGCACCAAGGCAATCTTTTTGTCGGTTAGCAGGATGTAAGGCTCATCCAGCACCGCTTCCATCCGCTCGGTGTCGGTGGCGAAATAGGGAGAAATATAGCCCTTATCAAAGCGCATACCCTCGGTCACCTCCAGTTCGGTGAACATGGATTTGCCTTCTTCTAGGGAAATAACCCCTTCGCGACCCACTTTATCCATTGCTTCGGCAATCATCTTGCCGACTTCTTCATCATTACCAGCAGAGATAGAGCCCACCTGAGCAATACCTGTGGAATCGGCGATGGGACGGGCATGCTCAGCAATTTTGTCCACCAGGTAACCAGTGGCCCTATCAATACCGCGCTTTAGAGCGATCGCGTTAGCGCCTGCAGCGACGTTTCGCAGACCCTCTTTAACAATGGCGTGAGCCAGCACGGTTGCTGTGGTTGTACCGTCGCCTGCGGCGTCGTTGGTTTTGGACGCGGCCTGACGAATTAGGGAAACGCCCGTATTCTCGACGTTATCTTCTAGCTCAATTTCCTTAGCAATGGTGACCCCGTCATTAACAATTTGGGGAGCACCAAACTTCTTCTCTAACACCACATTGCGGCCCTTGGGTCCTAGGGTGACCGCAACTGCCTCTGCTAGGATATCCATGCCCTTCTCCAGAGCACGGCGGGCATTTTCGTTGTAGATGATGCGCTTAGCCATAGCTTCTCAATCTTCCTTCGCGTATTGTCTTCGCGTAATAGTTTTAGACGCTTAATTTGCTTGCCGATGTCAACGGCATCGTTGCAAGACGCAACGTTCATAAGCGAGCAGGGTGCAACGTTTACAGCTAAGCAAGGTGCAACGCTCACAGTTAACATCGGAAAAAGTCGAATTTAGCTGAGCCAGAACGCTTAACTGAACGGCTCAATTCGACGACGGTCTATGCAACGATAGCTAAGATATCTTTCTCGGATAGCAGAACATACTCGTCACCACCCAGCTTTACTTCGGTTCCGGCATATTTGGAGTAAAGCACTTTGTCGCCCACCTTAACGTCAGGCTCCTGACGGCTACCGTCATCGCTGCGCTTGCCAGAGCCAATCGCGGTAATTTCACCGATTTGAGGCTTTTCCTTTGCAGAATCGGGCAGTAAGATACCGCCAGCGGTTTTTTCCTCAGACGCGCTGACTTTTACAAATACGCGATCGCCCAGGGGCTTTACGCTAGATACACTTAAAGAAACAGCTGCCATAGAACACTCTCCAGACTCGCTTAAACAGTTCACAGATCAGAACATAAGAGCACTGCTGGTTTATAAACCCAAAAACTTAGCACTCTCAATCCCTGAGTGCTAATTTATCGGAGCCAGCAAACCCTTTGCAATGACAAGAACTGTACGGGTTCCCGAACTGCCTAACCACATTGGCCAAGGGCTGTAGCCGTTGCGATAGAAGGCGTTGAAATCTAGCTGATAGCAGCCCCTCATCGAGCAACGTCAGACTGAGACCGCCACCTTCCCCTGCACCTGCCGCGCCTCCAAATGCCGAATAGCCTGGGGGACTTCTTCTAGTTGGTAGCTGCGATCTACCGCTGGCATCACGCTACCCGTTTCAATCCAGTCCTTTAGTAACAGTAGGTCAGCCTGATTCGGCTTGCTCTCTAGGGTTTTTATACTTCGCTGCATCCGCTTCTCTAGCCAGGGACGCAGCAGCATCGTCCGCAAAAGCTGTTGAGAAGAGCCCCCCACCAGAACGTAGGTGCCGGTAGGTTTGAGAATGGCCTGATAGTCTGCAACGGGACGATAAGCGGCAGCATCAATAATCAGGTCGTATTGTTCTGAGATCTGAGCTGGGTCTTGCTGGGTGTAGTCAATGGTGTGATCTGCGCTAAGCGATCGCACCAGGTCAACTTTAGCCGTACTACACACCGCCGTCACTTCAGCACCCATTGTTTTAGCAATTTGAATCGCAAAGGAGCCGACCCCACCCGATGCACCGTTGATTAGCACTCGCTGGCCGGGCTGAAGCTGCCCCTCATTTCGCAGGGCCTGAAGCGCGGCCGTGGCCGATGTTGGTACCGTTGCAGCCGCTTCAAAGGTGAGGTTGCTTGGTTTAGGGGCCAGCAGCGTTTCTGGTGCAACAGCATACTCTGCAAACGCGCCAAACCCACAGCTTGAAAGGTCGCCAAATACCTCATCTCCAGGCTTAAACTGCGTCACATTAGCCCCAACCGCTTCGACCCGCCCAGCTATGTCTGTCCCCAGCACCTTAAACTTAGGCCGAAACAGTCCGCCAAACACCAGCCGAATCAGCCAGGGCGTCCCCCGCATCAGGTGCCAGTCTCCAGCATGAATTGAGCTGCCGTGTACTCGCACCAGAACGTCATGTTTAGCCGGAGTGGGAATCTCAATATCGTCAATTCTCAAAACATCGGGAGAGCCGTACTGCTTTTGAGTAATCGCTTTCATCGGTTGAAAACGCCGTAAAGACGCCCAATAGTTTTTGCTTACAGCGTAAGTTTAGCTTACGCTGTAAGTATTGGCGATTTGTTGTCGGAAGTTGCCAACTATTTGACGCTCGCCAAAAGGCAAATGCTGTTCTGGCCGGCGTCTTGGTGATGTAAATAAATGTAAGCATGGCAAAGGGACAGTCTCAAAAGTCAAATATAAAAGGCGCAAAACAGCCGCTCAGCCGAGTTCGGGTAATGCATGCAGCGATCGCCCTAGCTGACGAATCGGGTCTCGATGCCCTCTCCATGCGCAAACTTGCCCAACGGCTAGGCGTAGAAGCCATGTCACTCTACAACCACATCAGAAACAAAAACGATTTACTCGATGGCATGGTGGAGCAGGTAGTCGCAGAGATTCAGTTCCCAGCCGAGTCGGGTCCTGTCTCACAGACAGACTGGAAACAAGTTATGCGTCAGCGGGCTCAGTCTGCTTACAGAGTCTTGCTCCGTCATCCTTGGGCAACGCTAATGATAATTTCGCGGGTGAATGTGGGTCCGGTCATGCTGCGTTACGTTGATGCAACCCTAGGCTGCTTAGTGGAGGCTGGCTTTTCGTTTGAAATGGCTGATCATATTTGGAACGCGATCGATAGCTATCTTTATGGATTTACGCTGCAACAGCTCAACTTTCCCTTTGAACCTGAGGACTATTCGGCAGCCGCAGCAGGCTATATTAAGCAGCTACCCGAACAGGACTATCCTTATCTGCATCGTTTGACCCGGCAAGTGGCAGAAAAACAGTATGACGGGCGACATCAGTTTGAAATGGGGCTTAATATCCTACTCGACGGTTTGGAGAAGCTTGAAAAAGAGTAAGCGTTTCCCGGCAAAGCGACTTTACAACTCACCGCAAAAAAGTGATAGTCCCGCAAGAAAGGGAAAGCGCCGTCAGGTCACTCTTCGTAGGTTAAAGATATCTTCATTGAGGAATCAATCTATGAAACTTGTCATCTTTGGTGCAACCGGAACCGTCGGCGCTCAGGTCGTCCAGCAGGCTCTTGAGCAAGGACACGTCGTCACGGCTTTTGTCCGCAATCTGACTAAGCTCAACATCCAACATCCCCAACTCAGCTTCACCCAAGGAGATGTCATGGATACCCCAGCAGTAGAACAAGCTATTCAAGGACAAGATGCTGTGATTTGTGTCCTGGGATCTGGCAAACAGCTCAAGAGCACCATTCGCTCAGAGGGGACTCAACAGATTATCCAAGCGATGAAAAAGGTCGGGGTGCGTCGATTGATTTGCCAGTCTACTCTGGGTGCAGGCGATAGCTGGGGCAATCTCGATTTTTACTGGAAGTACATTATGTTTGGCTTTATTTTGCGCCAGGTATTTGCCGACCACGAACGACAGGAAGCCCTGGTGCGGGAGAGCAATTTGGACTGGACCATTGTGCGGCCTAGCACCTTTATCGATGGCCCGCGCACCGGGCGCTATCGCCATAGTTTCCCCAGCACCGACCGCGACATCACCCTTAAGATTTCTCGGGCAGACGTTGCCGATTTTATTTTGAAGCAGCTCTCGGATCAGTCATCTCTGCGTCAGGCCTCTGGTTTGTCCTACTAAGTTGCGCTCTGTTGAAAAGTAGCTGTATGGGAAATTTCGGAGAGCATCTGTGCGATCGCGGGTTATCCCTCTAAACGCTTTGCTGATTGACCCAATGTTTTGTCATTCCTAGAGTCCGCCGGCTGCTGTGTCCATAAAGCTTCAACTGAACGTGGGGTGCTCATTCTGGTTGCCTTTGGCTTTGGCAGGCGAGACGCTCGTCCCACCAGAATGTGAGCACTCCCCGCTTCCGAATTGATAACGGCTTTGTTTCCAGAGTTTCCTTCGTCTGCATTGCTTAGGCTCTAAAGGCTTTGGGCGTTACCCCCACAACTTTGCGAAACTGCTTGCTGAGATGACTGTGGCTAGTGAATCCACACGCTAAAGCAATATCGATGATGGGTTGATCGCTGTGCTTTAGCAGGTACTTGGCCCGTTCTAGTCGCTGCTGAATTACGTATTGATGGGGTGAAATTCCCATAGACTGCTTGAACATGCGGCCAAAATGAAACGGACTTATATTCAATAATCCGGCTAGGTCAGCCAGCTTGACATCTTTGGCCAAACCCGCATCGATGTAGTCTAATACTTGCTTTAGGTGATACGTCGGTAGCCCTCCTTTATAGGTTGGCATCTGGGCTGAAGTCGTCCCGTAGTTACGCAGCAGCTGCACTGCAAGAATATTTGCCAATGAGTCTAGATACAGACTGCTGCTGAGTTGACGTTGCTGCACTTCTGCTAATAGCAATATGGCGATTGCTTCAAGCTGCTGCTGCCGACTTTGAAAGGTTGGCACTAACGTGAGGCGATCGCCGTTCTTTCCCAGAGTTTCCTCAGCAACCTGCTTCAGGAATAGTTCTGGTAGCTGAATCTGTAGACAATTTTCATCCCCTTCCCACCTCGTGAAGAGCGGCGTATTAGCCGGGGTAATCAACATATCACCATGACGATAGAGCCCAGTATGGGTTTTCCCATCCTGAGTGTGCTGGTAGTGCAGGGGGCGCGACTTTAAACTCACATACAGCGTATGCGCTGGCACAGCAGGAACGTGCGCTTCACCGGGGGAAAATTGAAGATGCTCAATCTGAATGGTCTCAGTTTCCAGGACTAAAGCCGACGACTCGCTTGGATTCGAGTCCCCAGAAAATGAATCGGCGAATGAATCGACAGGCTGAGACTGGGCAAGCGTCATGGGTTCAAAGCACAATCACGTTGCTGGCAGCGAACTGCTGACTGTGCCTGTGATGCACAGTTCGATTTTTCTGAAAGTTTGGATTTGGCTCAATCCTATGCGTTAACCCTCTGGTCCCGCAAGTCACCGCAAGAAAGTAAGAGCCTCGCAGGAAACGGCTAGATGATGGATGCAAAAATCGGAGCCCGCCGTCCGTGCAAAAACATACTTTTAGAATCTGAAGATGAAGTAACCGTAAATCAGCAGCGAAGTTTTGACAAGAAATTATGAAGATAACCGAATTATCTGCAACTTGGGGTCCGATTTGATTGTCAAGTTCTTATGAATTCGGAACACACTTAACATAAAATTCATGCTGCTAAAACACTCTGTCGCTAAGGTCTCTCTGGCAAGCTGCGCGATCGCTGGGCTAAGCGCCCTCGGCGCTTCGACAGCCCAGGCCACTACTGTACTGACTGGTTTTCAAACGTCTGGCGCTGATATGGTCGGAATGGAAATCACCGTTAACTTCTTAAATGGCCTTTCGGAAACGGCGACATGGCAGTTTTTGGGTGGCTCCAGTGGTGGAGCGTCCAGCAGCTCATGGAGCCTGGTTCAAAGCGGTAATACGTTTAATGATTTCAATAATCCCTGGCAGTTTAGGTACAGTGGTACTGACCTAATCTCGTCCTTAGTGATCGACGCGGTTCCTGGTAACACGGTTTTTGATACTGTGTCGGACGCGGTTGTTACGCCGGGGTCTGCTGACGGTGGATCGTTTGAGTTTCTAGGGGGTGTTTCTCCAACTGCGGTTGACTATTCTGTTCCAATCGATATTTCACAGGGCGATTTGTTTGGTAAGCTGACGCTGACCTGGGACGGAGGCTTTGGGCCAGGTGGCCTAGACTTTTTAAGTGATACAGACAGTGGAACAATCAGCAATCCTGTTACCCCTGTTGATCCTGATCCTGTTGATCCCGATCCCATTGACCCTGACCCAGTCGATCCTGATCCCATTGACCCTGATCCAGTCGATCCCGATCCGGTTTCTATCCCCGAACCCGGAATGGTCTTGGGCCTTATTGGTCTGGGGGCGTGGGGACTTAAGCGCACCTTAGTGCGGCGTCGGTTGGCTTCGTAGCCTTGGACACAACGACTTGCCAAAAAGTTTGGACCTATAGCATCTGAAATCACTGTCCCCTTCCAGTCTGAGCGCTAAGACTGCGCACGGAAGGGGACAATTTTTTGACTTTAGTAGCGAATCCGGGGGTCAACGCAGGCGTTGAGAATATCAATCAAAATACTGACGGTCGCGACAATCGCCGACAGAAATACCAATAGTCCCTGCACCACCGGATAGTCTCGCTGCGCGATCGCCTCATATAGACGATTCGCCAGCCCCGGCCAGGAAAACGTGACTTCTGTGAGCACCGCGCCGCCCAGCAGCGTAGCAAAGGTTAGCCCCAGCACCGTAATTACCGGAATTAGGGCATTTTTCAAGGCGTGGGCAATCAAAATGCGAACTTCAGAAATGCCCCGGGCCCGCGCCGCCTCTACGTAGTCTGCCCGTAGGGTTTGCTTGAGGTTAACCCGCACCATCCGCTCAAAAATGCCGCTAATTAGAATTCCCAGCGTTAAACAGGGCAGCGCCAGATAGTACAGCGTGGTAAAACACTGGCCAAAGTTGCCGTTTAGTAGACTATCTAGGACGTACAGTCCTGTGGGCCCCGCTGGGGGGGTAGCGCTGAGGGGAAAGCGAGTGCCGGTCGGAAACCAGCGCAGCTGCACGGCAAAAACCAACTGCAAAATCATGCCAAACCAGTACATCGGGATGGCGTAAGTGATAATACCAAACAGTCGTCCCCCTGCATCCAGCGGAGAATTTGGGCGAGAGGCAGCGAGGGAACCGACGCTTAGCCCTACCCCCGCAGCAATCAACATGCCGCCTAGGGTTAACTCTACCGTGGCCGGAAAATGAGCCCCAATAATCTGCCACACCGTTTGCCCCTGGCTGGCAATAGAGCTGCCCAGATCCAGCCTGAGTAAATCGCCGACATAGCGCAGGTATTGCAGCCACAGCGGTACGTCTAACCCAAGCTGCGATCGCAGCGTTTCTTTAGCGGCCTCTGGGGCTCGCGCGCCCACCAGTGCATCCACCGGATCGCCGGGGGCAGCCCGCAGCAGCAAAAAGACCACCGTTGTAACCGTCCAAATCATCAGCGGAGCCAGTAGCAGCCGCGTCAGCACATAATAGCGGAGAGCGTTGGAGCGGGACATTATTTGCTGATTTGCCAGAGAAGAAACTGCTGGGTAGGCTGAATTTCAACGCCGTTGACCCCGCCCTGGGCAAATACATAGTCTTTATTTTGCCAAAGGGGAATATAGGGCACATCGTCCTTTAACGTCTGCTGAAGCTGCTTAAAGATCTCTATTCGGGCCTCTGGGTTTTGCTCCGCCTGCTGCTGGGCAATCAAATCATTGGCGGTTTCGCTGTAGTAAAAAGAACCTCGGCCCTGGCTAGCGCCTTGTTCACACAGGCTGTCGGTGCTGCCTTGCTCACAGCTCATAAACGGCTGAATAAAGGTATCGGCATCGTAATAGTCGGGATACCAGTTGGAGAGGACGGTTGGGTAAATTCCTTTTTCTACATTTTCCCAGAGGGTGGCCCCTTCGGCGGTTTGTACCTCTACGGTGACCATTCCGGGCAGCGCTGTTTCAATAGATTCTTTTAGAGTTGAGGCAACAATGCTGCGGGTAGTCGATGATGACGGATACCAAATTTCCAGAGTTAGGGGATTTGATTCAGAGAAACCCGCCTCTTCTAAAAGCGTTCTAGCCTGATCAAAGTTGCCGTCACCGTAGGCTGCCTGAAAAACAGGTTCGTAGCTCTCTAGGCCTTTTGGAATCATGCTGTAGAGCGGTTCGGCTTGGCCCTGAAACACCCGCTGACTAATTAGTTCTCGGTCAATCATAGCTGCGATCGCTTGTCTGACCTGGACATTATCTGTCGGCTCAATTTTTTGGTTTAGGGTCATAAAGTTAATCACCGTAGTGCCGGCCTCTACCACCTGCCAACCGCCGCTGTCCGCCTCTCGCTCTAAGCTGGCGATTTGGTCGGGGTCGAGGGTTTGATAGGCAACATCCAAATCTCCTGTAATAAAGGTGTTGTAGAGGTTGGCCGGGCTGGAGAAGATTTGAATATCGATGCCGTCATTGGCGGGAACTTCGCCCCAGTAGTCTTCGTTGACATCTAGCTTCACGGCATCGGCGCCAAAGGACGCTAGTTTATAGGGCCCAGAGCCAATAAAGCTATCGGGCTGAAAGCTACCGGCGGCAATCTCGTAGCTCTCTGGCGGCACTGGCGTCACGCCCCAAAAGGTCAGCAGGGC
>JBCDFX010000020.1:0-21210 GCA_039177155.1 Cyanobacteria bacterium P01_H01_bin.119 | reverse complement strand
GTCGTAGGAGTTTTTGTAGTAGCCGCCAAAATGCGGCGTTTGCTTAAGGGCCCCGTCAAGCTGATAGGTCCAGGAATGATAGGGACAGCGCAAATTGCCCCGGGCGTTGCAGGGTTTATCTACCAGCTGCAATCCCCGGTGACTACACAAATTGTGAAAGGCCCGCAGCGTGTTGGCGCGATCGCGCACCAGCACAATTGGAATGCCCGCCACATTGGTCGGGTACACATCCCCCGGATTTGGGGCATCTGAGGCCAAGCCCACGCAGACCCAATATCGGCTAAATACCGTTTGCCGCTCACGCTCTAAATAGGCCGGGCTGGTATACGCTTCGGCGGATAACCCAGGCTGGGTGTAAGCCGGAAGCTCAATATTAGAGAGAGTGCTCCAGCCACCCACAGCCGGCAGCCCTACCGCACCGTTGGTAGCAGGTAATGAAGAAACGGCGCTCACCGCCTGATCCTGAGTCATACACCACCTCAATCCTCAATCTTTAAACGAAACTCTTAACGACCGGTAGACCGAACCACCCACGCCCCAACTCCTTTTCCCACCGAGCAAAGGAAGCAAGAGCGATTTGGGCTCTATCAAAGCTCCTCTCCTGCTGGGGAAAGGATTCTAAGTGAGGACAGAAAAATTTGTTCAATCCGTTCAGCCGACCTAGCCCAGTCTGCGAAAATTAGCGCTTGTTATAACAAGTCAATATCTGATGACAAATCCGAGCTAATCAACTTGTAGTAACAAGCGTTGAATTGAAGATTAGTCACTCAGGTTCACAAATAATGTTTTCTGTTTAACAGTTTTGATCTTATTTTTCACGAAATGTTGACTAAACAGAGACGCTATTACGATCGCTCCAAATTCGCCCTAAACCCAATAGCAAAGAGGGATTCAGGCGATAAGCTAAAGTGCTTATCACATAATGAAGAAGACTCCTAGTGCACTTGTAGTGATAACTGTATCCTGCACAACACTATTGAATGATATCGACAGATATAGTCAGGCAAAATAAAACTCCGGCGTCTTCAAGTTCAGCGATATGCATCAGTAAATCTTAAATTGTGGCTCTTGCTAAACCATGCTCAATGTAGAAGTCAGAGTTTTGCATCAGCAAACTCTGGGGTTTTAGATGGAGTCAAAGAAGCGACGAGAAGCCACATCTCACTCAGGCCAAAATATTGATTCCACTGAGGCGAGTTGGGGTAGCTGCTATGAGTTGGTAAAGCCGCTTTGCCCGGTTTTAGGTGACTTCAGAAAGATTTACACTCGCTGCGATCGCTTAGGTTTCTGCTACTCAAAGCCTGTTTAATTAAGTGGTTTGAAGTATGTCATGGGTGGTTGACACGAGTGCGGTAGGGTTACGTTAGTTATTCGTTTTTGGGAGAAAGTTTCTCATATGGTTGCACCAGAATCGGGGCATCAGGGCGAAAACGGCTCCTCTAATGGAATGCCGGCCCATGCTCCAACTCGACATTTGCGCCGTACTCCCGGCGATCGCAATATCGTCCGTAGCGGCTTTGACTTTCACCCGGAGGTGTTTTTAACCTCTGGCGGATTGATCTTGCTGTTTGTGCTTTTTACAGTGCTCTTTCAGGAGCCTGCTGCCACTGCCTTTGGCGCGGTGCAGGGCTTTATCGCCGGCGGTATGGGCTGGTTTCTTGTGCTGTCGGTGACGTTTTTCTTGCTGTTTACCATCTATATCGCCTTCAGCAAGCTTGGCAATGTGCGGTTGGGCGGCCCCAATGCTCGGCCTGAATTTCCCACCTTTGCCTGGATCGCCATGCTGATTAGCGCGGGTATGGGCATTGGTTTGATGTTTTGGAGCGTGGCTGAGCCAATTTATCACTTCCAGTCGCCGCCCGCCGTGCTGGGGACAATTGAGCCGGGCACTGGGGATGCTGCAAAGCAGGCGTTGGGCATCACCTTCTTTCACTGGGGCCTCCACGCCTGGGGAATTTATGCCCTAGTGGGCCTATCCCTGGCGTTCTTTGCCTATAACTGGGGGCTGCCCCTAACCATTCGCTCGGTGTTTTATCCGCTGCTGGGAGAGCGTATCTATGGCTGGCCCGGCAATGCCATTGATATTTTGGCTGTAGCTGCAACCCTGTTTGGTTTGGCCACTTCCCTGGGTCTAGGCGTACAGCAGGTCAATGCTGGCCTCAACTTCTTGTTTAATCTGGAAATTTCAACCCCCATTCAGGTGGGGCTGATTGCCATCATCACCGGATTTGCCACCGCCTCTGTGGTGTCTGGGCTGGGCAACGGTGTCCGGCGCTTAAGCGAGCTGAATATGATTTTGGCGGCGGTGCTGATGGGCTTTGTGCTGCTGGTGGGGCCAACTTTATTTATTCTCGACTCTTTTGTTCAAACCACCGGATACTATTTGGCCTCGCTGCCAACGCTGAGCCTGTGGACGGAAACCTTCCAAGAGGGGGACTGGCAGCACGGCTGGACAGTGTTTTACTGGGGTTGGTGGGTATCCTGGTCTCCCTTTGTAGGGATCTTTATTGCCCGTGTTTCTAAGGGCCGCACCGTGCGCGAGTTTATTTTTGGTGTACTGCTGCTGCCTTCGGCGCTGACGTTTTTATGGATGTCGGTATTTGGCGGCACCGCAATGAATATGGAGCTGGGCGCCCTAAGCGGCGTAATCGGCGATGCCGTTGCGGAAAATGTTTCAACGGCCCTATTTGTCATGTTAGATCAGCTGCCGCTTACAGCCATTACGTCTTTTGTCGGCATTGTGCTGGTGGTGGTGTTCTTTGTCACCTCCTCTGACTCGGGCTCCCTAGTGGTTGATAGTTTGACCTCTGGCGGCAAGCTGGAATCTCCAGTGCCGCAGCGGGTCTTTTGGGCGGTAATGGAAGGTGTGGTTGCCGCAGCCTTGCTGCTGGGCGGTGGTCTTTCTGCCCTGCAAACGGCTTCGATTACGACGGGGTTGCCGTTTACCATCGTGCTATTAATCATGTGCTACAGCATTTACAAAGGGCTGAGCTATGAACATGACGTGGTGATTGAAAGTAAAAAGCTTCGCAGCACCGAAGCGGCAATGCCCGACGAAGCGTTTGTGAAATAGCGGTTTGCGAAATAGAGATTAGCTGCGATAGTGCGGGCTTTTTGCCTGCCAGCAGACGCTCGCACTACAGTAATCTAGCTTGCAACCCGCCTATGCATTACCTGTGCCAAACTTTCGGCGCATTATTTAAAACTTACGGAGGAGTGAGATCTGATGGTGCAGCATTTTGATGCCATTGTGATTGGGGCGGGTGGCGTTGGCAGTGCCGCCGCCTACTACCTCGCTAAAGCGGGCCGCAAGGTTTTGCTGCTGGAGCAGTTTGAACTCGATCATCAAAACGGCAGCTCCTATGGCCACTCGCGGGTGATTCGCTACACCTACGACAGCCCGACCTATATTGACCTGATGCGGGACGCTTATCCGCTCTGGTTTGCCCTACAGGCCGAGGCAGAAGAAACCCTTTATGTCAAAACGGGCGGCCTAGACTTTGGATTTCCCGATACGGACACCTTTCAGGCGCTAAAGTCCAGCATGGATGGGGCCAGTCTCGACTATGAGCTGCTCGATCGCTCTGATATCCAAGGGCGCTATCCCCAATTTGCGCTGCAAGAGGGTATGGCAGGGTTGTTTCACGCCGACTCGGGGCTGTTAAGAGCTTCGCGCTGCGTATTGGCCCATGTGCGCCTGGCCCAGGCGCGGGGCGCAACGGTGATGGATCAATCGCCGGTGGTTAGCATTACCCCAGGCGATTATGGCGTTGAAGTGCAAACTCAGCAAGACAGGTTTAGCTGCGATCACTTAGTGATTACCGTTGGCAGTTGGGCTAAAGGGCTCTTGGCCCAGCAGGGGATTGATGTGCCGCTCAAAATTATGCCCTGTCAGCTTGGGTTCTACCAGCCCAGTGCGCCAGCCGATTTTGTGCCCGGCAAGTTTCCGGTCTTTTTTGCCCATATGAACGGGGACTATGGCGAAATGCCCTACGGTATTCCCCACGAGGACGCTAGCCTTGGGGTCAAAATCACCACCTTTTACGGCTGGGATACAGTCAATCAACCAGAGCAGGTAGACTACACCCCTAGCCAAGCCTGGACGGAGCGGATTCGGGCGTTTGCCCGCCAGTATATTCCTGGCGCTGCAGGGCCGCTTGTCTCTACCCGGCGCTGCCTCTACACCCTGACCCCAGATAAGCACTTTATTATTGATCAGCATCCCAACCATCCTCAAATTGCCATTGGCGCAGGATTCTCAGGTCACGGATTTAAGTTCACCACGCTGCTGGGCAAAATGCTGGCGGATTTATCGGTGCAGGACAGCACGCCCCACGATACCCATCTGTTTAAGCTATCCCGATTTCAGCCTGTGGCGGCTTAATCTCCAAAGCGTGTAAGGGTTTGGCAATGTCAGGCTGTTGCAAAAAATACGGGGCTCTACTGACTTATCCCAGCGCTTCAACTTAAGGCTACAGATATAAGGCTCCAGGCAGGCAGGCTTTCTCTGAGCAGCCCATCCGGGCACATGGGCTAGATTTTAGGGAGTTGGTGCTGACGGATCGCCTGGGAAGAGGCGTATTTTTCGATAAGATGCCAGAGGTAATATGCGGGCAAAGACATCCCCTTTTATGGTTCCTAGTGACCAAAGTACCGAACGGCAACCCCTCCATGTGGCAATTTCGGAGAAGCTCAAAGCTCAAATTGAGGCGGGCCAATATGCGCCAGGCGATCGCTTGCCCAGTGAATTTGATTTGGGGCAACTCTTCGATGTTAGTCGCACCACGATTCGGCGGGCGATCGCTAGCTTAATTCAGCAGGGGCTAGTGACCACTCAGCAGGGCAAGGGAATCTTTGTTACCCAGCGCCACAAAATCAGCTTTTCCATGTCCAATCCGCTGATGTATTTTGACGCGGCGCTGAAGCAGCAGGGCTACACCGGACGGGTGCATTCCCTCAGATTTCAGCAGATTAAAGCGCCCCTTGATGTAGCCCAAAAGCTACAGTTGCCGTCTTCAAAACGTTCGGCAAAGCGGTCATTAGAAAGTCCCCCAGATAGCCCTCTAGAAAAAGCCCCAGAGAGCTCTCAAAGCAGCCACGTGTACTGGCAGGAAAAAATTATTTATGCAGACGATACCCCTATCGCTTTGGATATCACCTACTATCCCCGTGCCATTGGCGATCGCCTCGCCGGCAAACTGCGCGATGGCTTTACCTACAGCACCCTGGCGGGCAATGGCGTCGCGCTAACGGCCGCCCAAGTTCGATTAGAGGGGGTTCCCGCCACCTATGAGCTGAGCGAATATTTAGCTGTGCCCCTAGGTATGCCGCTGTTGGTCTTTAACTACATCGCTTTTTCTGCCAAGTCTCAGCCCGTGGTGTGTGGTAAAACCTTATCCCGGTCAGATTGGACCTGCTATTCTGCTCAAATTGAAACGGCCCCGCTGTAGCAGCGGAAATATCCTATCCCTTAAAAGCTGCGTCCTTAAAAGCCGCGCCCTCAAAAGCCGCACCTTTAAAGGCCGAATAGTTTGAGGCAGCGCTAGCCGCTTCTGATCCTTCAGGCTGGGATAGGCCAGATGTGGCTATCTCTTCCTCCTGAGACTGGGTTGGATTGCGTGCCTTGATCAGCTCAATTGCTCGGCCTACGCTCTCCGGCAAAATTACTACCAGTCCGCCCTCTGCAGCTTCATCTAGCGCGGTTTGGATAGCCTTGATTTCATCCAAAATCACTTCGTAGGGCGGCGGGCTTTCAACGGTTTGTAAGCCTTCAACAATTAAATCAGCCGCCTCTCCCCTGGGGCGTCCCCGTCGGTCGTCATCCTCTTTGATAATCACCTGATTAAACATCTCCCCCGACAGTTGCCCCAAGGTGACAAAGTCTTCATCGCGGCGATCGCCGGGGCCACCTACTACACCAATGCAGTGCCCCGGCCAGTTGTGGACAAACCCGGCCAAGGCTTTATAGCTGGCTGGATTGTGGGCATAGTCTATCAGCACGTGATGCCGCCCCAGATTAAACAGATTCATTCGCCCCGGCGTTTTTTCTGCCGATGCCTCAAAACTTCTCAAAGCCGCTCGAATATCCTCAATACTGACACCTTGGATAAACGCCGCTAAACTGGCCGCCAGCGCGTTAGCAATCTGGAACGGGGCACGGCCCATCATGGTTAGCGGCACGTTAACCGCCTGCTCAATGCGCAAAACCCAATCCCCTTTGAGAATGGACAGATATCCATTTTCATAAACTGCCGCCAGCCCCCCCTGCTGGGTATGGGCTTTGAGAGTTTCGTTATCGGGATTCATGGAAAAATAGGCCACCTGAGCCCTGACCCGATTTGCCATATCGGCCACCAGGGGATCGTCGGCGTTAAGAACCGCGTAGCCGTTGGGAGAGGCCGTTTCCGCGACGACACTTTTGACCTTTGCCATTTCTTCAACGGTGTCAATATCGCCTAAACCTAGGTGATCTGCCGCCACATTTAGCACGACGCCTACATCGCAGCTGTCAAAGGCGAGGCCAGCCCTTAAAATGCCGCCTCGGGCGCTCTCCAGTACAGCAATCTCTACGGTGGGATCTTGCAGAATCATTTGGGCGCTCTGAGGCCCGGTATTGTCTCCGGGCTCCACCAGGTTTCCGCTGATGTAAACCCCGTCTGTGGTGGTGTAGCCCACCACCTGCTGAGTCTGCTGAAAAATATGCGCCGTTAAGCGGGTTGTAGTGGTTTTGCCGTTGGTGCCTGTTATGGCCACGATGGGGATACGAGCCGGGGCACCTGGCGGAAACAGCATCTCAATCAAGGGCTCGGCTACATTACGAGGAATTCCCTGGCTGGGTGAAAAATGCATTCTAAAGCCGGGAGCAGCGTTCACCTCTACTACGACTCCATCGACCTCACGCAGGGGCCGGGTAATATCTGAGGTCACAATGTCAATACCTGCCACATCCAGCCCGACAATTTTGGCCACTCGCTGGGCCAGCCAGACATTTTTGGGGTGAATTTCGTCGGTGCGATCGATGGCAATGCCGCCCGTACTTAGGTTAGCTGTCGATCGCAGATAGCAGATTTCACCCGCTTCGAGCACCGTATCTAGGGTATAGCCCTTGCGCTCCAGCAGTTGCCAAGTGGTGCGGTCTACCTCTAGCCGCGTCAAAATATTGGCGTGCCCTTCCCCGCGCCGAGGATCTTGATTGGTTTCAACAATTAATTCATCAATCGTCAGGCGTCCATCGCCAACGACGTGGGCCGGAACCCGCTCTGCTACAGCCACCACCTTGCCATTGATCACCAATACCCGGTGGTCGCGTCCTCGGTAAAAGCGCTCGACGATGACCCCTTTAGACACCTCTCGGGCGGCGTCATAGGCTGTCTCTGCCGTCTGCCAATCGTTGATATCGATAGTGATGCCGCGACCGTGGTTACCGTCGAGGGGCTTAATCACAATCGGGAAGCCGCCTACCGCCTCGATCGCTTCTTCTAGTTCATCAAGATAGTAGGTTACGGTGCCCCGCGGCACAGGCACGCCAGAATCCAGCAAAATTCGCTTTGTGCCTTCCTTATCGCAGGCTAGCTCAACCCCTAAAATACCGGTTCGGCTGCTCAGGGTTGCCTGGATGCGCTTTTGATAAACCCCGTGCCCCAGCTGAATCATGGCCCGGCTGCGAAGCTGAAACCAGGGGATAGCGCGACTTTGGGCCTCTTGTACGATGGTTTCAGTGCTGGGGCCAAGGGCCGCCTCAGCCTGCAGCTCCCGTAAATCGGATAGGTCTTTCTCAAGCTCGTCTAAGGGATATCGACCGATGTCGATAATGCTGTTGCACAGACGAACCGCAGCTCTGGCCCCGTAGCGGCCCGCCTGCTCGTCTATATATTCAAAAACCACCTGCTGCACACCGGCGGTAGAGGTGGTGCGAGTTTGACCAAACTTAACCGCCATTCCGGCTAGAGACTGCAATTCTAGAGCGACGTGCTCAATCACATGGCCCAGGGTGGTACCCTCGGCCACCCGCTCTAAAAATCCACCTCGATGCCCCCGAGAGCAGTGATGCTCAGCCAAGCTGGGCAGAATTTCAACTAATCCGTCATAGAAGTCAGGAATATCGTTTGATAAAGCATCTGCCATCTCTTCCAAATCCAGACGGATAACGATTAGCTTGGGGTAGCGAATACTCCAATAGTTGGGGCCACGTAAGGTCTGGGTTTTAAGAATTTTCATATCTGTGGAGTAATCAGTGGCGGAGCGGCAAATGTGACAAATATTAACAACTGTACGTCTCTTGACCCTATCGGCGAGTGCCCTAGCTCACTGTTCAGTGAGAACAGTTAAAGACGGCTTTAGCCGGCTAGCCGATGACGCTGAATATTGCTGAGATTAAGCCAACCAAGAGTAGGCTGGCGCGCAGCCTTGCCCTAACCAGATGGACGACTGTTTTATGTCCAAAAACAGTCCTCAATTTAGCCGCTAATTTAGCAACTGCAATATGGAACATCATGCCATTGTGCCAGGAAACGCGAAGGTTACATCGACCGGTGGGCTCAATCTACTCTCGCTGACGATCGCGACTAGCGGCTCCATACAACATTTTGGGTTTAGCGTTTTGACCAGGCAGCCGGTCGAGTAGGCAAAGCACCTCAGGCATCACCCGGTACAACGGTGCCCTCAGAGAGATCGTAGCGATCGCCGTGGGTAAGAATATGTACCCGCAGACCGTGAACGGCAATGGGAACAGTGGCGTCTATATCAGGCTGGTTGGTGTAGCTCATTGTGTTGGGATCAATCACCGTAACCGTTCCTTTGCCAATTACCGTAAAGGCGTTTTCTTGCTCAAACAAAGCGCAGGTATCTTCGTCAATGCCGATACCAATCCGATCGGGGTGAATAGAGATGGCGCTCATTAGTCGCGCCATGCGATTCCGGTTGTGAAAGTGCTGATCCACAATAATATCTGGCAGAATGCCAAGGCCAGTGGCCATATCAACTAGAGAACGATTGGGAGACTCGCCGCTGCCGCCCCCGGCAATCATGTGATGGCCCATTACGGCAGCACCAGCACTGGTGCCCGCTAGGGTAATTTCGCCCAGTTGAGCTTTGTAGCGAATATGCTCAATTAGCGGAGTATCGGCTAGCAGGCCGCAGAGTCTGACCTGGTCGCCGCCGGTTATAAATACGCCAGTGCAGGTTTCGAGTTTTTCTTTCCAGACTTGGTCTTCGCTCTGCAGGCGATCGCGGATATCCATTGCCTGAATCAGCTCGGCCCCCATCTCGGCAAAAATGCGACGATAGCGCTCGGCGATTGCCGCAGGTTCCCGTGAAGCGCAAGGAATAACAGCGATTCGCGCGTCTTTACCGCCGGAGCGCTCAAAGAACGTTTGCAAAATTTCGCGACCGTGGATTTTATCTTCAGCACCGCCGATAACCAGGACGGCAGGGTGGGTCAAAGGAGACATCCTCTGCTTCAGGGGTAAGGTATCTAGTTGCTGCATCAACACTGCTATTTTGGATCACCGGATTAGTATCTCATTAAACCCTCCATTAGACGGTGCCTGGCATGAGATCATAACGGGAGCAGGCGATCGCGGCCACCGTCGTCAAAAATTTTGAATTTATCTAATCTGCCTGATCAACCCCCCAGCCCGTCAAACAATCACCAGCCCTTGGCTCAAGCGGGGCTGCGCCTTGACATTGTTAGTCTGTTTCCCGATTTTTTTGAGTCGCCCCTGAGGTCTGGGCTGTTGGGCAAGGCCCTCGACAAGGGAATCGCCCAGGTCGTTCTGACCAATCCCAGAGCGTTTACCACCGATAAACACCACAAGGTAGACGATCAACCCTACGGCGGTGGGGTGGGTATGGTGCTTAAGCCAGGCCCAATCTATGCCGCAGTGGAATCTTTGCCGTCCCTGCCGCGCCGGGAAGTGATCTTAATGTCTCCCCAGGGAGAGCAAATGACTCAGCCCCTGCTGCGCCATCTGGCCTACCACTGCGATCAAATTGTGATTATTTGCGGACATTACGAGGGATTTGATGAGCGGGTTTCTTATCTAGCGACCCGAGAGGTTTCTTTAGGAGATTTTGTGCTGACCTGCGGTGAAATACCGGCGCTGGCGCTGCTCAATGGGGTAATTCGCCTGCGCCCCGGCACGGTGGGCAAAGCTGAGTCACTGGCCTTAGAGAGCTTTGCTACGCCCCTACTAGATTTTCCTCACTACACCCGCCCGCCAGTGTTTAGGGGCTGGGAAGTGCCCGCCGTACTGCGCTCAGGGAATCACGCTGCGATCGCTCAGTGGCGGCGATCGCAGCAAATTGCCCGCACCCGTCAACGTCGCCCCGATCTCTACCAGCGGTGGCTCCAACAGCAGAGACATTCTTCAGATATGGCGCAAGAGCCGTAGGCAAAGGGTTTCTGAGCGCGATCGCTCCGGTTGCTTTTCACGGTGTTGCTTCTTGCAGTACCGTGCATCGTAGATTGCTTTTTCATGCCGCTTTAGAGTGGGCGCTTTAGATTTAGATCATGATTCCGATTCGCATTGGTAACGGCTACGATATCCACCGTCTGGTTCCAGAGCGACCGTTAATTTTGGGTGGTGTCCATATCCCCCACGATCGAGGGCTGCTGGGCCACAGTGACGCTGACGCTCTGACCCACGCCATTATGGATGCCATGCTGGGTGCCTTAAGCCTGGGAGATATCGGGCGCTACTTTCCTCCTAGCGAGCCCCAATGGGCCGGGGCCAACAGCATAGACCTGTTGCAGCAGGTTAACCAGATAATCACCGCAAACGGTTGGCAAATTGGCAATGTCGATAGCGTGATTGTCGCCGAGCGTCCTAAACTCAAACCCCATATTCAAGCCATGCGCCAAACCCTAAGTCAGACACTAAGGCTGGCACCCGATGCCGTGGGCGTCAAAGCCACAACCAACGAAAAGTTGGGGCCAACGGGGCGAGAAGAAGGTATCGCCGTTTATGCCGTGGTGCTATTGACCCAGTTACCCGCCAAATCAGCATAGGCTGGCTGGATTGGAACCCATGCTGCTTTAGCCCCGTCTCAGTGAATACGCTTAGAAATAAGTTTACGTGTGGAGGATCACATAGTTTAATAAATAAAAATCCGGATCTTTTTGCTAAAACTTTACATTTCATGGCAAAATACGGAAGCGATATGTAAGGTTTTAGACAGAAGGGCGCTGGTATTTTCCCTGTGGTGGCTTTTGTGTATTGGCTATGTGTGTTTGGGCTATGTGTGTTTAGTGTTGGTTGTTAACAGCGCAACCTGTTTGAAATAAAGCGCGATCGCGCTTTTGTCAGCTCCGATAGGTTATGAAATTGGCTACGAATGAGCTGGGTTCGCTGGTGATATGAGTCGCAGATAATCATTAAAATCTGGGCCAGGAGAAAGTCTATGGGTGTTTCTGGAAACCGGCTTTTAGCCACGGGTTTGAAGTTTCAGAGTGCAGAGTTTCGGCAGACCGATTTGATGTCTACCGCCATTGCGGATGTCAACAAACGCTTCTGTGCCATTCCATTAGAGCGGGTTGGTCTTAAAGGTGAGTACGACTACCAGGGGTTAGCTAAACGGGTCTCTTATCGGCTTAAATGCGCGTTTGGCATTGAGGCGATTGCGGAGCTATCGATTTTTCAGCGGGGGCGGGTCGTTATTCTTCACGGCAAAGTGTTGAGCCAGCAGTTGCTCAGCAGCCTGATACAGGCTGCAATGGAAGAGCCCGGGGCTGATTATGTTGAACTGCGCGGCGTTGTAGTTGCCCAATCGCCGCCTTCCGCTAGTTAAAGAGACCTGAACCGCACAGACTCAAAATCTTGCTGCGTGCGGTATCAACCGATAGCCGCGCCTAGGGCGCGTCATCAATTAAAACCAGAATGTTTCCGCTGTAAGCATTGCCGCGCCCGCCCCGCACAGCAAACTAGGGGCTGAAACGCCTTCTGCATAGAGACTTGATCGCTAAATGATGACAGCCCCTAAGGCAACGGCTCTGTAGGCGTTTGGACGACAAAGAGCCGCAGCACGGACAGCGCCAAAATCACTAAAAACAGCGCTAGCCCTACGGTGCAGGCGTAGCTAATATCTAGATCTTGATCTAGAAAAGCTTGCTCATAGACGTAGTAAACCACCGTTTTAGAGCTGTTGAGGGGGCCGCCCTGGGTCATTACATAAACTTCTTCAAAGACTTTGGTGGCGGCGATCGCAGAAATTACCGCTACCAGCAAAATATAGGGCCGCATTAGGGGAATGGTCACATCCCAGTGACGCTGCCAACTGTCGGACCCATCAATGGCTGCAGCCTCGTACAGATCGGCTGGAATCCCCTGGAGCCCGGCCAGGTAAATCACCATGTAGTAGCCCAGTCCCTTCCAGATGGTAACCACCATAACGCTGGGCAGAGCTAGATAGGCACTGGTTAGCCAGGGAATACCGGATTCCACTAGCCCAATTCCCTGCAAGACCTGATTAAACAGCCCGGTCTCAGCATAGAGCCAGCGCCAGGCAATGCCGGCGACAACCATAGAAATCACCACTGGCGTGTAGTAAGCCACTCGAAACCAGCTAATCCCCCGCAGGGTTTGATTGACTAAAATTGCCAGCAGCAGGGGCGCGATCGCCAAAATGGGCACTACGCCAATCAAATAAAGCAGCGTATTTTTCAGGGTCTGCCAAAAGACCCCATCCTGCACCAGTGTCTTAAAGTTGTCCGGGCCGCTCCACTCTGGCCCCTGGGTAATGTCGTAACCGTAGGTGGTAAAGCTTAAATAAAACGCATGTAGGGCAGGCCAAAAGACCGTTAGGCCCAGCACCACCAGGGCAGGGGCCAAAAATAAATAAGGCGTAACCCATCTCGGAAGCGATCGCCCTGACAATGCCAGTTTTCCCATGCCCAAAAGTAAATCAGATTTCTAATCTGGGCCAGATCTTATCCTAGATTCGGTTTACTTATCTCCAATTCAAATCTGGCCAGTCGCTGATATGGCCCGCCCATATAGTTCATTTGAACTATTTAAAGGTATGATGGGGGCGATCGCGGCTAGTAGATAGGTAGAGACGCTCGCACAGCCTGCAGGGCAACTACAGCAGACTTTACTCTCCAACTGCCGCTTCGACTGATTGATTTGATTGTGTCAACCTTTTTGGAGCCTACGCCAATGACCAGTCCATTTGCCCAACATGGAGCCTTTAGCTGGTTTGAGCTAATGACCTCAGATCTCGATGGCGCTAAACCCTTCTACAAAACTCTTTTTGGCTGGGAGCTAACCGATCGGCCCATGCCCAATATGCCCGATGCCACCTACACGGTTGCCAAATTGGGTGAACAAGAGGCTGGTGGCCTGATGACGCTGCCATCTCAGATGACTGGGGTGCCCCCATGCTGGATGGTTTATATCACCGTCCAAGATGTAGATGTCTCAGCTCAGCAGGCTCAGGAGCTGGGCGGTAAGGTACTAATGCCTCCCACAGATATTCCAGATGTGGGTCGATTTGCCGTTATTCAAGACCCCCAAGGGGCGGCTTTTAATATTATGACCTATCTGCCGATGGCGTCTTAAATGCGCAGAACATGGCGCTGCAATACGTTTAGCCAGCAGTGCCATGCCTCTACAAATGAAAAATCAGCTTTAGCTTTCTTCGCCCACTAAAGGCACATCGGCAGGAGACTGTACGACCACCTCACCCGAATCCTCGGCCGCAGCTACAGTTCTGGGGGCGGCTACCGTTACCGCAACTTTTACATCATCAGCAACCGCTTCAACGCCCTTTGGAAGATTTAAGTCTCCAACATGTAAAGACTCACCGACGCCTAGGGCTTCAACATCCACATCAATACTCTCTGGAATATCGCTAGGAGGGCAAGTAATGGCCAACTCCGTCACGATGGTATCGAGGATGCCGCCCTCATCGCGGACGCCTTTAGCCGTTCCTACATAGTTTAAGGGCACAACGACTTCGACCGAATCCTGAGCCGCTACAGAAAAGAAACTCAGGTGGAGCAGTTGGCTCTTCCAAGGATGAGATTGCACCTCCCGAATCAGCGCCTTACCCTTCCAGGGCAAATCGGGGACGTCGACTGTGACCAGGGTATTGTTGATCGAGGCATCTCGCACCAAAAAGTCAGCTTCTCGGGTATCGACGGTCAGCGCAAGGGATTCATCGCCATTATGTCCGTATAAAACAGCGGGTAAACGGCCCCCTCGGCGAATGGCATTGGGCTTTTGGTTCAGATCGCGTTTGCTACAAGTGATTGACAGTTCCATGGGTATTACTCGACAGGGTTAAAACATCAGGGGACAAAAATTGGAGCCCGGCTGGCAGACAAAACTAGCAGGAAAAATGGGCGCGCCTGGCATTTCAGGCAACTTGGGGCTCTCCGTTTTCGTGGAGAAGCGCCCGCTTAGGGCCATGAATTGGATCTTCCACAATAATGGTTTGATCCCGACTTGCCCCCAGCGAAACAATGGCAATAGGAACTTCCATTAGCTCAGCTAAATATTTGAGATAGGTTAGGGCCGCTTTGGGCAAATCGTCTAACTTGCGGCAGTGATCGGTAGGCTGTTTCCAGCCGGGCAGAGTTTTATAGACTGGTCTGCAGCGGGCAAATCTTTGGGCGTCGCTGGGTAAATCTTTACAGGTCTTACCGTCGATCTCATAGGCGACGCAAATTTTGATTTCGTCCATTTGATCGAGCACGTCTAGCTTGGTCACAGCCAGGCAGTCTAAACCGTTAATGCGAACCGCATAGCGGCCAATAACCGCATCAAACCAGCCGCAGCGTCGCTGTCGCCCAGTGGTAGTGCCAAATTCAGCGCCGCGATCGCAGAGCAGTTGCCCTATCTCCCCATGCAGCTCGGTGGGAAAGGGACCTTCACCCACGCGGGTAGTGTACGCCTTAGCCACACCAATAACCCGATCAATCATCGTTGGGCCGACACCGGAGCCAATACAGGCTCCGCCCGCGACCGGATTAGAAGAGGTGACATAGGGATAGGTGCCATGATCTAAGTCGAGCAGTGTTCCCTGAGCACCTTCAAACAAGATGTTCTTACGCTTTCGGTAGGCGCTATAGATGGCCAGAGAGCTGTCTGCGACATAGGGCCGCAGCCGTTCCGCATAGCCCCGATACTCATCGAGCACCTGCTTGGGATCTAAAGGTTGTAAATCATAGAGCTTTTCGAGCACCGCATTTTTGTAGGAAATCGTCCACTCTAATTTTTCTTGCAGACCCTCAATATCCATTAAATCGACCATGCGAATACCAATCCGCTCTGATTTATCGGCGTAGGTCGGCCCAATGCCCCGCTTGGTGGTGCCAATTTTCTTGTGGCCCCGCCTCTCCTCAGAAGCCTGATCAATCAACCGATGGTAAGGCATGGTGACGTGGGCGGCTTCGGAGATTAATAAATTTTGAGTAGTAATAGATAAATCAGCCAGCTTGTCTAGCTCGCCAATTAGCGCCTTAGGGTCGATAACGGTGCCGCTGCCAATAATGCATTGAGTTTCGGGGTAAAGGATGCCAGACGGGATTAAGTGCAGCTTAAAGGTTTGATCTTGAACCACAACCGTATGACCTGCATTGACCCCGCCCTGGTAGCGAACCACCACATTTGCCGACTTGCTCAGCAAATCAGTGATTTTTCCTTTCCCTTCATCGCCCCACTGGGCCCCAATTACAATGACGTTAGCCAAAACGTTTACAGCGCTAAAGTTTACACAAATGATCATTATCGACAGCCAGGGGTGACTGTGTCAATAAGCAGTTGCTTAAGCTGCTCAAGCTCCTTGGGCCAATGTCTAGCCCGCAAATATGACAATCCGCCGAAAGATTTAGGGGGATTGTGAGTCAGATTGCTGTTATGTCATCCCCTCCAGCGATAGCAGGTGCGATGAGCAATCTTTAAAGCCATAGTCCAAAAATGGCAAATTATGTCAGAGCCGGCCATAACGCTTAGGCAGTCTTACGGAAATTACGATAAGACAGATTTACATGTTTTCATACTTTCTTAAGCTCGGCGAGCTACCATACCTGGAAAAGGAGAATGACTGATGAGCCTTTACGCAGAGCTTCACCGACACCTAGGCGGGTCCGTTGTACCCAGGGTGCTGTGGCGGTATTTCCAACGAAATCGTCCAGATATTTCGGGTCGGTTTGAGCACTATCTTGACTTTGAAGACTTTTACACGCGTCCGCGCAATACCCTGGCGGAATATTTGGAGCTGCATACGCTGGTGGAAAGCGTGCAGACCCAGGAAGCACTTCCTTACTTTATCTATCGTCTGATTCGCGGGGCTTATATTTTTGAGAATTTGGCCTATTTGGAGCTGCGCTACACGCCTTATTTGAGAACGCCGGAGCACCTGCCGCAGTATGAGCGGATCGACAAGATGGCAAACATCATTGAAGTCGTAGGACGAGCCAGCCAGCAAACGGAATATCCGATTGTGACTCGGCAAATTTTATGTATGCATTCGCGGCTGCCCTCTGACGTGAACCGGGCAATTGTCGATTTGGCTATCGAGCATCCTGAGTATGTCTGTGCCGTTGATATTGCGGGGGGAGATGCTCACTATGGCGATCGCCTCTCTGAAATTGTGGAACTTTACCGATACGCGCGGGAGAATGGCGTTAACACCACAGGTCATGTCTATGAGACCGCTGACGGCTGCTACCCGGAACTGCTGCCATACTTAATGCGTATCGGCCACGGCATTCAGATTCCCCTGCGCCATCCAGAACTGCTGCGAGAAGTTGCAGCGCGAGGCCAGTGCCTAGAAGTATGCCCGACGACATATATTAAGACGGGCACCCTGGAAGAAATCGATCAGCTTAAAGTCGTGTTCGATCGCTGTCTGAATGAAGGGGTAGATATTGCCATCTGTACGGACAATGCGGGGCTACACAATGTGCGTTTGCCCTTTGAGTATGAAAATCTTCTAACCCGGGACATTATTGGTTTCGATGAGCTGCAGGCTTGCCAAGCAGCCGCGTTTCGTCATGCTTTTGCCTGGCCCCACAAAGAGCAACCCGCGTCGATGTTGACGGACATTATGCTGGGTCAGCTTAAGGATCTAAATCTGACGGGTACCCAAGTTTGACAGCTAAGTTTGACAGCTAAGTTTGATACTGGGGGCAAAATCGATACTGAGCATAATTGCTTAGATTCCAGCTGTTTTTGGGTGAGCGATGCCTGCACCTGTATCGTTGGTCGATTGCCTGCATAGCGCGGATGGTGCCAAAATTTTGTGTGAGTGCAAGCATCCTGCTCGCGTATTGCCAGCAGCGGCCAAGATGGTTGCACTTACATTTACACAAAAGCCAGAATACTATTCTTTGGGCAGATGACTCCCTGCACCAAGTATCACCGAAATAGACGATATAGAAACAATTTCGGCGAATTGCTACAGCAGCAGCTCTCTAAAGTGCTGAGTCTACAAACCATCTAAAGCTCATCCAACCCACACTCTTACCTTAACCAGACTGACAACTGCCGGATAAAAAAATTGCCTATTGGTCAGAGGCTTGCCAAATCTGTATAATAGAAACTGAGTTAATGAGAATCATTCTTATCTAGCAATCAAAAATTGATTTTACTACAGTTCTACTCTTTGTCGGATCTTTTGATATATTTATCAATATTTTGTTCGATAACATACAAAAAATAGACTGAAGTTACTTTGTACAATAAAAATTAATCCCGATTTATCCGAGCATATACGCAAGACCTAAATTCAGGGCTGGAGAAGCTTCAGTGAAAATACCGCGGTTAAGTTGTGGCTAAATGAGAATTTTTTTCATCATTGATCTTGTACAATTGAGAACTGTTGTGGATAATGATTCTGGATTAACGAACCCTCTGTGTCAGTCTGCTTGGATTTTGCTTCAGCAAATCTGAGAATGCTCTATTTAGCGGTTAAACCTTGAAACCTTTGAAGGCCGCTGCTTCTTTGCTACTGCTCTCGAATGGATCTCTCACAGGCGCGACGCGGGGTTAAAACAGATGGAGAAATCGATGTCTGAAAGCAATTCACGAACCGGATTTATTTAATCCGCTGTTTCTAGTCTGCAAGGGATCTCAGCGATATGACGTCTAATCTGATCTGACTGTAAATCTCTAAAAGCAGGCGCGGCCTGAGGTGAACCGGGCCAGTTGAGCCGATTAGTGGTATCTCGGTTCAGGCGCTGTCTGCGGTGCAGAAACGACTATCGGATGATGACAGGACTGTTGTTGATAGAGCTGTTGATAACGGCACCTTTAATGACGCGACTGTCCAGCGTTTGACGGCCCGTTTTTTAGAAGCAGCAGTTGTCCAGTCAGGCTTCAGTCCCCTGACTGATTTGTTCTGCTGTTGGTAAATTTCAGTGAGTGGAGCGATCGCGTGACTAGCGCTAGCGATAAGGCTTTCGGTGGTGAGATGACAACGCTTGTAGATTTGCTGAGCTGGCGATCGCAGTCTCAGCCAGAGCGCGTTACCTATAGGTTTTTAGAATCGGGCGAGGCGGTGACAGCGGCGTTAACAAACCGTGAGCTGGCAGAGCAGGCTCAGGCAGTGGCGGTCCAGCTTCAGGAGTTTAAGGCCGGCGGTAAGCAGGTTTTACTGCTGTTGCCGCCGGGGTTGGACTATATTGTGGCCTTCTTTGGCTGCCTGTGTGCGGGCGCGATCGCGGTGCCGATTTATCCGCCCCGGCGCAATCGTTCACGGTCTCGGCTGCAGGCCATTATCAAGAATGCTCAACCCAGGGTTGTGCTGACAACAGCCAGTCTGCTGAGTGATCTTGACGCTGAACGCTCTGAGCTAGGTTTAACCCAGTGCCGCTGGCTAGCGGTAGATACCGTAGAGCATGAATGGGCCTCTCAATGGCAAGCGCCCACAATTACCGCTGAATCCCTGGCGTTTTTGCAGTACACCTCCGGCTCAACCGCTGCGCCTAAGGGGGTGATGGTGAGCCATCGCAATCTATTGCACAACCTGAACCTGATTCGGCAGCGCTTTGCGGCTCAGTCTGCAGAAGATGTGACGGTCAGTTGGCTGCCGCCTTATCACGATATGGGGTTGATTGGTGGCATCCTAGAGCCTCTATATGATGGATCTCCGGTTATCTTGATGCCGCCAGTGGCGTTTTTGCAGCGTCCGATCCGCTGGCTGCAGGCGATCGCTCAGTTTCAGGCAACTGTCAGCGGCGGCCCTAATTTTGCCTATGAGCTTTGCTGCCAGCGAATTACCGACTCAGAGCGAGCGGCGCTGGATCTCAGCAGTTGGGAACTGGCTTTTAACGGGGCAGAAGCGGTGCGAGCTGATACCCTGGCTCGGTTTACAGAGGTTTTTGCCTCCTGCGGATTTCGCTCATCGGCCTTTTATCCGTGCTACGGCATGGCGGAGACCACTCTATTAGTGACCGGCGGGCATCGGCAAATACCGCCGGTTTGCAAAACGGTTCAGGCAGCAGCGCTGGCCCGGCATCAGGTAATCGAAGCTGCACCAGAAGAAACCGCTGGAAGCCGCACTTTGGTCGGGTGCGGGCAAGTACCGCCAGAGCAAACCGTTATTATTGTCCATCCCAAAACGCGGCGACGCTGCGAGCCAAATCAGGTCGGCGAAATTTGGGTGTCAGGCCCTAGTGTGGCTCAAGGCTACTGGCAGCAGCCTGAGGCGACCGCCGCTGGATTTCAGGCTGCCCTAGCTGAAAACGCCAAAAAAACCTTTCTGCGCACGGGCGATTTAGGCTTTCTGGCCAATAATGAGCTTTTTGTCACTGGACGGCTCAAGGATCTGGTGATTATTCGTGGTCGCAACCACTATCCTCAAGACCTTGAGCGCACTGCCGCGCGATCGCACTCGGTGCTGAGAGCTGATAGCGGCGCAGCGTTTGCCGTTAGCACTGAGACTGAAGAGCGACTGGTGGTTGTGCATGAGGTTGAGCGTCGGGCCGTAAGAGGACTAGACCACTCAGCCACGGCGGATATTGCCCGCTCGATTCGCCAGGCGATCGCCGCAGAGCACGATTTACAGGTTGATCAGGTCTATCTGCTAAAGCCAGGTGGCCTTCCCAAAACGTCTAGCGGCAAAATTCAGCGGCGGGCCTGCAAGCAGGGAATTGCCGATGGCTCGCTAGCGGTAATTGGCCGCTGGTGTGAGACAGACAATTCGACGGTGTCCCAATCGCCAATATCTGAGCCGCCAATATCTGAGCCGCCAATATCTGAGTCACCGCCTGAGAGAGACTTTCAGCTATCCGACAGGGCTAAGACGATTCAAACCTGGTTAATCAATCGGATTGCTCAGCAGCTTAAGGTCGCTCCCAATCAAATTAATCCGCAGTTGCTTTTTGTAGACTTTGGCATCGACTCTGCCACCGCCGTTAGCCTCTCTGGAGAACTCGAAGAGCAGCTTGGACGGCGGCTTTCTCCCACATTAATCTACGACTATCCCACGATTGACGCGCTAGCTCAGCACTTGGCTCACAGTTTGTCTGAAGCGGCGACGACCCGACAGACCTCCTTCAGCGCTGCCCCAAAAGCTGCTGGTTCAAAACCTTCCGCCCCAGAGCCTATCGCCATTGTGGGATTGGGCTGCCGCTTTCCGGGGGCGGAAAGTCCAGAGGCATTTTGGACACTGCTACGCAACGGGCAGAGCGCTATTACAGCCGTTCGCGATCGCTGGCAGCTTGAGCCAGCTGATGGGCCAGCTCTGAGTCCCTGGGGCGGTTTTTTAACGGCTATCGATCACTTTGATGCCCCATTCTTCGGCATCGCCCCCCGAGAAGCGGAAAAAATCGATCCGCAACAGCGCTGGCTGCTAGAGGTCGCCTGGGAGGCACTGGAGCACGCTGCCCAGTCTCCTACCCAACTCTCAGGTAGCCAGACCGGAGTATTTGTCGGGATCAGCAGCAATGATTATGGACGCCAGCTTTTGGCCCATTCCAGTACCTTAGATGCCTATGCAGGAACCGGCAACGCCCTCAGTATTGCAGCAAATCGCCTCTCCTATGCTCTGAATCTGCAGGGGCCCAGCCTAGCCGTGGATACGGCTTGTTCCTCCTCGCTGGTGGCGGTGCATCTGGCCTGCCAGAGTTTGCGGCAGGGGGAATGTAACCTGGCGCTGGCGGCAGGCGTCAACGCCTTGCTATCCCCCGAGCTGACCCAGGCGTTTACCCAAGCCCAAATGATGGCGGCGGATGGCCGCTGTAAGACTTTTGATGCGGCAGCGGAT
>JBCDFX010000019.1:0-21228 GCA_039177155.1 Cyanobacteria bacterium P01_H01_bin.119 | reverse complement strand
TCAACTTCGCTGCCGGTGAGGTCTCCCACGGTTAGGGAGTCATCGCCGCCCTGACCGTTAATTTCAAACTGCTCAATCTTTTCGTTAGTGAGGGTAAAGAGTCCGAGGTTAAGGCGATTGAAAATGGCTTGACCATCGACCTGACGCAGATCAAACTCATCGCCAGCGCCGCCAGCCCCATTGACCTGGGTTACATCGAAGCCAGCGCCACCGTCGATAAAGTCACTGCCGTCGCCGTTGTTCCAGATAAAGCGGTCATTGCCTCTCCCTAGAAATGCAACGTCATTGCCGGTTTGGCCCACAACAGTGTCATTGCCGCTGCCAGCAAAAACAACGTCAGTGCCAGCACCTCCTAAAATAACGTCGTCGCCTCTGCCCGCCAAGAAGATGTCGTCTTTGTCTCCTCCTTGAAGATTGTCATCACCATTACCTCCGATAAAAATACCGCCGAGATCTTCAATTTCTGGGGCGTTCTCAAATAACTGACCCACGACTTGATTGACTAAAAAAGTTAGGAAAGCGTTCATCTTGAGTCCTCTAATAGGTGTAGATAGCTGGGGGAAATCTCAATTTCTCTCAACAGAAAATATCGACATGCTTAAGTACCCCTGATAGGAAATCAGGAGAATAGCAGCAGATATTCTGAGTGAGAAAAGATCAGAAACAGAAACGAATTACTGGCCTAGAGAGGGGCTATAACTGCCAAAAGCTATTCAGGCCAAAATTGTTTTTCAGTTATCAGTACGAATAATATTCTGTGTTGGATGAGCTTATGTTGAATGTCCAACTTGAATCGCCTCGAATTGATAACCATTTGTCTGTTTGACTATCAATACGAATAACGTTTCGATTTAGATGAGTAATTTTCTAAATTATGGTTCTGGTCAGATTGAGCGCTCCATCTATTAGCGCTGGAGTGGTTGATGTAAAAGCAATCTGACTCGCAGTCTCATCCTAATCTTCCGTGCGGCGGCGGCTGTCGCTTGGGTCAGATTCTTACCGCACCCAGTAGCGCTGGCGGGATTGGCACAAAGACCATCTGACTCGCAACCTGGTCGAGTCTTTCGGTAAGGTCGCTGTGTCTTTTAATCGCTGTTTTATCGTGGCCCTATGAAAATCTTCGGTTTCCAATTGGGAAAACCTTCAGGTCTTAGGTCAGATATGGTTTATATCGTTTCAGCGATAATTGGCCCAGTCGGTTGCGCTGGCAAACTGGCAGGCTCAATCGTGACGATTACTTCTGTAACCCAGGGTCTCGATTGATAAACGGGCGGCATGGGTAACGTTGTAAAAGCAGCACCATCTTGATCCGTTTGAAATTCACCGCAGGGAATATACTGGCCCTCGTAGCGAACCCAAAGGGCGTAGGTTTGACCGTCGGGTAAGGACGGTAGATTTTCAAACGCGATCGCAGCCCTTAACCCGTCTGTATCGACAATCATGCTGCCAAAGGCGTCGGTGGCTCTGTCGGTTCCTTCAAAGTCATAGAATCGGGTGGCAGGCTGTTGCAAAATCAGCTGAGCCTGCTGGGCGGGCATAGCCGCCGAGAGTTCTGCCTGAAGCTGCTGATTGTTTCTCTGGAGCTGCTGATTGGCCAACCGTAAGCGCTGATTGCTCAAACCTAACGTTAGGGATAGCACCGCTGCCGCCGCTGCAACACCGCCTAAAATCCAGACCCAAGGTAAACGCCGAGGCTGCAAAACAGGCATCTCAGCCTCAGCCAGAATCGTCTCTCGCAACTGGGAAGGCGGAGATATCATGGGCAGCTCGTCTAGAAATAAGCTGACTGTTTTTTCAAGCTGTTTAACCTCTGCCTGCAGCTCAGGGTGGTCAGCCATCAAACGCGCGAATTTATCTGCCTCTGAGGCCGAGAGGTTGCCAGCGACATAGTCGGCGGCCAGTTCATCTAATTTTCGTTGCGAAGCCATAGGACAGAGGTCGATATCAATCAAACACAGGGAGCATCAGCTAATCGGCCAAATCTTGAAGCCTCTCCTTAAGCTTAAGTAAGCCCTGCCGCATGCGCGACTTAACAGTCCCTAAAGGAATCTTCGTTTGAGTGGCAATTTCGGATTGACTAAATCCATGATAATAAGACAGCCATAGCAGCGATCGCTGATTTTCAGGTAAGGACTGTAGGGCTTCACGAACACGCTGCGATCGCTCTCCTAGGGATGCCTGCGCCTCAGGTAGAGAAAAGGCATCCGCGGCTGGAACCTGGGGAGTCAGCTTTTTGAGAATTCGTCGTCGGTTACTGCGGGCCCGCACGCGATCGATAGCTCGATTGCGAGTCACGGTACTTAAGAAACGGCTAAGAGAGCTACGATTCGGGTCGTAGGTTGGCTTTTGCCAAAGGTTAAGAAAAATTTCTTGGGTTAAATCTTCCGCCTCCGGACCGCTGTTCAAGATCCGAAAGGCAATGGTGTAAACCAATCGCGAGTAGCGATCGTACAAAACTGCCAATGCCGATTTATTTCCCTGGTTCAGAGAAATAAATAATGATGCATCTGTATCGTCTCCCCAATCTGAAGACTGAACTGCAAGACGCGTAGAAGCCATGGGCTAAGAACCAATCGACAGCGAAACTATTTATAAAGGGTCAGAAGCAATTTTTCTAAGGGAAGTTGATTTATCGACAGCATTAATAAATGCCAATCGACCCAGCAAAAATTTTAGACAGCTTCCATCGGCTTTTTACTTTAAAGCACTGAATGTTCTCAGCGTTGTGATATGTATCAATCAAAGCTGAGAGTTGTATTCAGTCAATAAAAATACATAATCTGACGAGTCACTTTTTTAGAAAATCGCCACATCTGCATAGATTATGATTATTTCGATGCTAGCGGCCTAAAAAATCTAGCAGACCTTAAAGAATCAGCAAAATCTAAAGCATTAGGAGGACAGAATGCAGCCTCTAATCAATCTCCGAGGGGGTGGCCCAGTGGATCACCTCGCCATCTGTGGTCCCGATACGCGTCAGGCCGCGGCAGAAGTTGAAGCGCTTACTGGCATTGCGCCACATCTGGGTGAACCGGAACCAGGACAGTTTTACTGGAGCGCGAGCCTCTCCCTAGGACACCGCCGCTTTTTAGAAATTCTGGGTCCGAACCCAGCGTATCGAGGATTTAATCCTTTAACTGAAACCGTCCGCCGTTTCGATCGGCTGCGCCCCGTTTTCTGGTACGTCGGCACAGACGACTTTGAGGGATTTAGCGCGAGGTCTAAGGCGCTTGGCGCTCCCGTCGAACGGATTCAGCGGGTGTCCTACACCTATGAGGCAACCGGAGACCTGATCGACTACACTCGCGGCGTTGTCGGCCCAGGCTTTAGAAGCGCTCGTCCCTGCGTGATTCAATGGGATAAGCGACCTGAGCGGGTAGAACCCGAACAGAGGCTAGAGTTACGGGCCTTGCGGCTCACCGATCCGGGCGCAGAGCGACTCCGCAACCTATTCAAGGCGCTCGGAATTGAACAACCCGTGGAAACGGGCGCGGCTCATATTGCTGTGGACCTCGATACGCCTAAGGGGCCCATTACTTTCGAAGGGCCAGGGATCGCCCTCGAAGGTCTCAGCGGTGCGGCGCGATTGTTAAGCCTTTATGCTAAATACCTCCTGCCGTTCACGTGATTGGGCAGGCTGGTTATTGTCCCTTCGGCTGCTATGACAGTAATTCGATCACAATCCGTCTGAACCGTTTGACTGCTATACCTCTGCCTTCCAACCAATTTCCTCTCCTGCCCACAGCGGTACCAGTTCAGAATTAATAAATGGCAGCTTATCCGGAATCTGCCAAGTTGTTTTGGTCAGTGTAATCTGCTCTGTATTGCGGGGAAGTTGGTAAAAATCTGGCCCATAGAAGCTGGCAAAGGCTTCAAGTTTATCTAGCGCGTTGGCTTTCTCAAATACTTCGGCGTATAGCTCTAGGGCGTGCAGCGCTGAAAAGCAGCCCGCGCAGCCACAGGATGTTTCTTTGGTGTTGCGGGCGTGGGGCGCACTATCGGTGCCCAGAAAAAATTTAGGGCTGCCCGATGTAGCGGCTTTTAGCAGTGCTCGGCGATGATCTTCTCGCTTTAGAATTGGCAGGCAATAAAAGTGAGGTCGAATGCCGCCTTTGAATAGGCTGTTGCGGTTAAACAACAGATGCTGGGGGGTAATCGTCGCAGCAACATTATCGCTGATCGAGACAAATTGCACCGCGTCTGAAGTCGTAATATGCTCAAGCACTAGACGCAGTCTGGGAAATCGCTGCCGCAAGGGGATCAAATGTCGCTCAATAAAGACTTTTTCGCGATCGAAGATATCGACGCTTTGATCGTTCACTTCTCCATGCAGCAGCAGCGGCAGATTAACCCGCTCCATGACCTCAAAGACGCGATCGCAGTTGCGAATATCCGTGACACCGGAGTCTGAGTTGGTGGTTGCTCCAGCGGGATAGTACTTAACGGCTTTAACAAAACCCGATGCCTTAGCCGCGATAATATCCTTAGGATTGGTCTGATCGGTTAGGTAAAGCGTCATCAGCGGCTCGAATAAGCTGCCAGGTGGGAGCGCGGCCAAAATGCGATCGCGATAGGCAGCGGCGTCGGCTACTGAGCGCACTGGCGGCTTCAGATTTGGCATCACAATGGCGCGCCCAAACTGCCGCACGGTATAGGGTAAAACGGCTTTTAGTGCTGCCCCATCGCGGAGGTGTAAGTGCCAATCGTCAGGGCGGGTAAGGGTGAGCTGTTGCATTTACCAATCATATCGCTTGGGTCAGATTGCTTACCGCACCGAGTATTGGTGGAGAAGTTGATATAGAAGCAATCTGACTCGCAACCCTACCCGAACCTTTCGGCGGATTGCTGTGGAGCCCGCCAATAAAAAAGCCAGCCGAAATAATCAGCTGGCCACTTGCTGTGTTGAGAGTAGGAGAACCCGATGCATACCGTTAGCCAGACGACTCAAGTTGCCGAGCCGACCTTACCTTTTAGTTCAAAGGCAGTCAGCAAAACGGTGCATTGAAGCTCTTGTTAAGAAATATAACATTTCCGTCATGGGATAACAACATATTCTCTAGCTCACACGCCGCGATAGATTCGCCAGATGCTCCACAGGGTTGCTCCCAGACTAATCAGGGTGGCAAAAATGGGATGAGGGCTGTGAATAATCGGCACCCCTTTGGCCTGGAGGCGATCGATATCGAGCCATCCTGTTGCACCCCGACGAAACCAGCCCATAATGGTGACCTGCCGTCCGAGACAGCGTACGGGATGCTTTTGCTTGGGAATCAAAGGGTTGCCCGGAATCCCTAGTTCTGAGGAATAGTGGAGCTTTAGCAGCCCAGTCTCAGTCTTGAGCAGCAGATCTTGGCCTAGCCAGTTGGCAATGCCGGGACGTCCGATTAGCTGCCCCTGGATGCGGGTGCCTGCACTTTTGATCGGCAACTGGCCAGGACTATCTTGCAGGGCGTGAATGGTAGGGTTGGTGCTGGTGGTTTTGGCCTTTAGGTCGGGGAAAAACGGGTTAATCCGGATTAGGGTGCCAATGCCCAGCCCCATAAAAATGCCGCCGTAGAGAATAGTGTTATCCCCGTAGAACCACTCAATTTGCCAAAAGCCCACTGCCTCTGAGACCCCGCCAATAAACCAAAGAATCATCGCGATCGCGAACCCAAGCATCGGCCCAAAATAGGGTGCGCCCTGAAGCAGCAGGGGATGCCAGTAGGACAGGGGAGTAGCAGGTCGATTCGTTGAGCCGGTTTGAGGCAGGCTGACTTGCTGACTTAGCCAGGGCAGTTCGGGCACCAGTTTACAAATTTCTGCATATTGGGATAAGTTTCTTAGCCGCTCCGCTAGCCCTGCGTTGGCCACATTGATATCGAGCCACTGACGATAGGGGTTGCTCAACTCCCAGCTAAAAAGATGAGGCCAGGTTTCAGGACGGTGGATGCTGCTTAGACCAATCACAGTTTGCGGGCTAATGGGAATCAGTATATCCAGCCCTTCCAGCAGGGGATCAATGTAGCCGCGCTGCTCAACATCAGCATGAATGCGATAAGCCAGTTTCATCAGCAGATGGGCCACACCATTGGGATTGCCCGTGAGCGCTGTCGCTTGGCGATCGCTCTCCAGCCCGCGGGAGCGGGAAAGCCACAGCCCTGCCTTACGGGTGAGCCAGTATGCTCCATAGAGCACCGATGATATTAATCCCAGCGGCGCTTTCAATAGCGGTGGCTTTAACCGATTACCCAGCCGGGCCAGCCACCAGTAGCCCAAATGAAACAGATATACGCACAGCCCCAGTCCGGACATAATCGGCCAGTCCCAGCGACTAATATGGGCCATCTCAATGGCGTATACGGCAGCAAGTTCATCTTCAGTCAAATTTTCGAGCAGTCCCTGACTCACCGCAATTCGAGCAAAGCGGGGCCAGCATCCGTAGCTAAAGCAGACCGGCAGCGATACGGGCAAAATCTTTAATACGGGCGTGTCCCGACCCTGCTGCTGACAGATCCGTCGAATTAATCGCGCCGCTTCGGGGCTGGCCTGAGTTAGCCCCCGCATAGAGTAGGTTTTCATCCCGTAGGCCCAGCGCAGCAGGTAGTCCCACAGCCAGGGAGAGGCCATGATTAAGGCTATTAACAAAAGCCAAATCGGCCAGCGATAGTCTTGGTAAAATGCGCCGATGGGCTGGGGGTTGATGGGCCAGCGCCAGTAGTACAGCAGTTGGTTAACCCCCCGCAGAATGGTGTGCAGTGCCGTTGGCATCAGCCAAAACCAGGCGATCGCGCTCAGGGCCGTGATGGCCCACAGTCTATAAGGCTGGGGTGCGGGGAGCTGGCAGGGTACGCTTAGCCGCTGGGTCGAGTGCCACTGCCAGGTGCCGTCATTGAGGCGCTGGGGCAAGACGATTTCGGTCTCCGCTGGGGCGACCATCCCAGAAGTTTTGCCCATAGACGGTAAGGCCGCAGTTGAAGGCTTTGCCTGTGGCTCAGGAGGCAAATCGCTCGGCTGGGGAGAGCTGCTGTCGGCGTTAGGAGCGACTGGATTTGGTGTATCAGGCGCAGAGGCCGGTGGTGATGCAAGTCCGGCGGGCTGATTCAGCACGCTGTAGTGAAATAGGGACGGCTGCTGGGGAGGACTATCGGTTGCTGACTCTGCCGGGGAAGAAGCAGCGCGATCGCTGAGGGGATTTGAGTCTGCTGGTGTAAGCGGTTGGCCAGTTTGAGGCAGCGGTGTTTTGGCTGCAGCGGTTTCCTCAAAGGGCTGAAATCCGCTGCCGTTGGCCGAATTCTCCAGCGGTGCAAACCCGCTACGGCTGGAGGGACTATGACCAGGGTGACGGTGGCCAGAGGGACTATAACTAGAGGAACCGTCCTGTGCAGAAGGCTCTGGCGAAGGGTTACCACTGGCTGCCGGAGCACTGGGCACTGACTCACCCCTCTGAGGCAAGGCGCTGCCGGTGCCGTTAACTAGGGCTGGCCCATCGGCGTCGGGGATGGCCGCTAAATTTTGGGCAGTGTTTTTTTGCTGTTGCTGTTGGATCGCCGTCAGGGTGCGAGACGCCCAGGTTTTGACCTGGCTATTTTTGCTCTGAGTCAGCGGCTGACAGTAGGCGATCGCCGCCGCCAAATTTCCCTGCTTGCGGTGAGCCTCTACCAACCCCATTTTTGCCTTAGTGCGAGTGGCGGTGCTAGAGCCCTGGCTCACGGGGGTCAACAGCGCGATCGCTTGGCGATAGTTCTGAGCTTTCAGCGCAGCTAGCCCCTGCTTAAGCTGGGCTTGCAATGGATTAGGCCCTGAGGGGGAAATTTTCGATGTAGCCATGGCCAGATTCACCCGAACGTGACGATTAAATCCCCTAACGGGAACATGTCCAAGGGTAAGCAAAATTCAGCCAAATGAGATCCGCTGCCGCAAGATTTGATCCCGCGGCACCGGTCTGAAATATGCAGCCCAAGAAACAACTAAGACAAAGCGGGCCTACAGCAATTCTTTGGCGCGGCGAACAAAGTTGTCCGCCGTTAGACCATTAAGCGCCATCAGCGCAGCCGGACTAGCGGTGGTTTCTCCGCGCTTCCAGGCAAACATATCCCTCGGCGCCGTAGCCCGCAGCATTACGGGCTCAAGCATGGCGCTGGTGCCCCCCGTAATACCTAAAAGGGCATCCCCCTCAAAGAGCTGATTAAAGGCCCCATCGGCCAGAAAATCACCGTCGGATTGGGAGCAAGCTTCCCACGCCACATCGGAGGGTCGATAGAGACGGCGGGGGTTAATCACGGCCACAATGCGGGAACCAATCCCCTGAGTTGCCAGTTGTTCAGCCGCCTCATAAACAGGAATCAGCGTCATATCGCCGATAACGGCAAAGACGACAGTTTGTTCACCTGGGGTAGACTGCAGCGCGATCGCCCCCTGTTCTAAAGCCTGACGGGTTTGATCAAAGCTCGTCCGAATGGGCAGAGGAGATTTGCTAGCGGTGATAGTAATGCCCTTATTTTGAGTGGTCAGCGCCCAGTTGTAGCAGGCTTGGATGCTGTTGGCGTCCACCGGAAATAGGGGAAACACATTACCGTTTCGCATCATGCCGGCAAAGTAGTTTTCAATCTCCGGGCGCTGATGGGTCCAGCCATTGCGGCCCTGCTCCAGCGCGCCAGCGGTAAACAGAGTAACTGTAGAAGGCGTGGGGCGACGCAGTTCGGCCATGGCCTGGGTTACCGTTTGCCAAATGGGTAAACCGTTAATCGCAAAGGACTCATAGGAGCACCACAGCGTCCGCGCCCCAAACAGGGCAGTGCCGGCGGCTAAGCCAGCGCAGGCGTCTTCACTCAGGGGTTCGTAGACCTGACCCTGGGGCTGCTGAAAGTAGGCGTCATCGCTAATGGGATGAATAATTTTTAGCGCTACGTTGATATTGTTGATGCCCGAGGCGGCGTTGCCGTCCGCATTGGCCACGATAAATTTGGCGTCCTGCTGTCCTACATGGGCAACGAGATGACCCATCGCGGTAGTGGCAACTTGCCGATCGCCGCCGATGGGAAACTCATTGAGGGGCAGCTTACCCATATCTGAGATCGGATATTCCGTTTCGGTTACGGCGGTTTGAGACGATGGCCCCCCGTTAGCTCGCTCAAAGTTAGCGCGAACCGTTTGCCAAGCGGCGGCGGGAAGCGCTCTAGCCTTTAGCGCCTCTACGATATAGTCCTTTTCTAGGGTGTCACCTGGATAGAGGTTATGGGATTTAGCCCCCCGTTTGTGAACCCCGGCCCCTTTAAGCTGCTTGACGATTAACACGGTCAATGTGCCGCCTAGGGCAGATTTAGCAGCGCGATCGGTGGCCTCTAATACGGCCTGGGTAAAGGCCAGCCGCTGTTGAAATGAGAAGGCCGTACTGTCGACATAATCGCCGGGCTGCTCGGCGTCATCAAAAGCTTTGGCATCGACCAAAATAATTTTTTCAAAGCCGTTGCCGCGCCAGTAGGCCACCATATCTTCATTAGATTGGGTGGAGACCATGCTGTGATGCTCCTGGGAATAGCCGTTCCACACCAAGATGGGCAAAAAGTTAGTGACTTGAGGATAGGCCGTATGGAAATGGCCAAAGCTGCTCATAATATAGGGCTCACCCAAGCCACCGTCGCCGACGGTAACGGGAAACAGCACGCCGGGATGCAGCCGCGCCCCGGCCATGGCAAAGTGCTGTCCCTGGCCCAGAGGCCCGGCTGGATTTAAGAGTCCGGGAATCTGCCCGGAGAGATGCCCCAGCAGGCCGTGGGTTTCGCGGAAGCGCTCTCCGAGCTGCTGCACCGTTCTAATCTCCATGGCTTCCAGGGAGCGATCGAGAAAGACAGTGCTGTAAAACCCAGGGGCGTGATGGCCTACTTCGGTAATCAAATTCTTGTGGCCGAGCATCACTAAGGCCGCGATCGCGTCGGCAATGCTAGCAAACCCGCCAGGGTGACCGGAGGCTTTTGTGGCGGTGGTTTGTAGGGTTAGGTAGCGCAGGGCATCTGCCCCCAGCAGGGTTTGGTAAACGGCTGCCGGATGGCTGGGAGAAGCGATCGCCTTTTGTCCTTCCGCGATCGCGGGTTTGGTGCCATAGCGCTCAAAGTCAGGCGGTGCGTTGCCGAAGTACTGAATTCCCTCACAAAAGGCGGGAATCGTGGGTTTAGAGCTTACGGCGGTCATAGCGGATACCTAACGTGCGTCAGTAATGGAGCAAACTATGTAGGGCTTGATTGGGATTTGACTTGGGAACTTGATTGGCAAGTTGCTCTCCTCCCATCCATCCTTTAAAAAATCTTAAACCAGGACGGCCCCCCAAAAAAACTTCCCAAAAGAAGCTCCCCAAAAGAACCCTCCAAATCGTCCCTGTAGGCCCCCCATCAAAGATCTATGCCGTTGCCATTGCTTCCACTGGTTGATTTGCCAGCCGAATCATTCGATATTTCATCCGATAGCTCAACAGCCTCAACTATTTCAGCAGCCTTAACGGGTAAGCATGGGGCAATCGCCCAGCAAATCCGCGCCGCCTGCACAGACTGGGGATTTTTTTATCTCCGCAACCACGGCCTATCGGCGGATTTAATCCAAAGTGTGTTTGACCAAGCCGCAGCCTTTTTCCAGCTTCCGCTGGCGGAAAAAGAAGCCCTAGCCTGGTCTTCGAGCAGCCAAAACCGGGGCTATGTCGGCTTAGGACGAGAGTGCCTCAATCCAGAGCAAACCGTAGACAGCAAAGAAGCGCTTAATCTGGGGCAGGAGGCGATCGCTCCGAATTTGTGGCCGACTGCGCTGCCAAATTTTCAGGCCGTTATAAATGAGTTTTACCGGGCGGCAAACCAGCTTGCCTTAAGAGTTTTAGCTTATCTGGCGCTAGGGCTAGAGTTGCCCCCCGATTTTTTTACCTGCCATCACCAGCAGCGATTTCATACCTTGCGGCTGCTGCACTATCCGCCCGCTCCGGCGCCGGGCATCCGGGCCGGGGCGCATGCAGACTATGGCTCTATTACCCTGCTATTTCAGCACCGGCAGGCCGGACTTGAGGTGCAAACACCTCGCGGGCAGTGGCAGTCGGCCCAGCCCATAGACGATGCAGTGTTAGTCAATATTGGCGATTTGCTGCAGCGGTGGACGGGCGATCGCTATCGCTCTACGCTCCACCGCGTGGTCACCCCATCCCAGTCGGGCCAGGCGTCTAGATACGCGATTGCCCTCTTTTGCGAACCCGACCCAGAGACCTTAGTCACGGCCCTGCCTAATGCCCAAGGTTACAGTTATCCCCCGGTTCGCGCGCTGGACTATTTGCTTAGCCGTCTACAGGCCACTTATGGTTAGTGCCGGTTGGATTAATGTCGGTCACTGTTAATGTTGATCACGGTTAATGCTGGTCACGATTAATGCTGGTTACGGTTAATGCCGGTTGTGATTAATGTTGATCACGGTTAATGTCCAGTTCGAGTTAAGGGATTCGAACTAAGGGATTGGTGCAGCATGCCTTTGGTGCCATTGGGATTTATGGGTAATCAGGATTGATGGATAACTGGAATTTAGGCGAACCGATCGGGTCGCATCTTAACCATCAGATCATCCTCTAGGTCATCCTGGCCGCCGCTGACCCATCGGGCAAAGCGCCGGGCGATGGGCGGTAGCAGGCAGAACGGACTACTAAATCCGGCAAAAAGATAAACGCCTGCCACACCCGGCAATGGACCAGCCAGAGGCAAGCCATCGCGGCTAAAGCTGACAGCACAGCGGTGCCAGGTGCCCGGAACATATTTTAGAGCAGGAACCCAGGCTTCATTGACCGCTCGAATCTGCGCCTCGCTCTGGGCAGCATCCACATCGTTGTTTAGGCTAGGCCGCGCCCGGCTGATTTGCCCGATACACAGCGATCCGTCCTGGAACTGGACGACACCGGCATCTAAAATAGGCGGCACAATATCTTCATCTGAGTCTGTTGCTTGCCAGTCGGCCTCTCGTTCGGGTTGGCTCGCCGCAGACTCTAGGGCAAATCGCTTAAGGTCGGCGGGCATCACCAGGGTTTGCAACTTGAGATCGACCGGAGGAGTGCGAATCAGCTCAGCCTGGGTGAAATAAAGCTTAATCGATCGGTTAATCGAGGCCATCAGCTGACGGCTAAACGCTCCCGCCGCGACCAGCACATTGGCGGCTGCATAGGCTTGTGTTGGCGTAGTGACCCCGGTGACGCGATCGCCTATTCGCACCAGCCCGGTTACTGGTGCAATCTCTAAGTCGCCGCCATGTCTTGCCATGCCGTGGTTGTAGGCTGCCACCAGCGCCGTTGGGCTCACATGGCCGTGACGCACCGTCAATGCACCGCCGATGGCGTCAGGGTTAAGCTGCGGCTCTAGCTTACAGGCCTCTGCCACGCTAATAGGCTGGGGCGGAATGGCAAACTTTTGATAGCTTTGCGCGATCGCATCCCCGTCAGATTCGGTTTCAATCGGCAGCAGTAAATCTAGCTCCTGAAACTCCGTTGGCTCTCCCAGTTCCGCCGAAAGCTGCCGCTGACGCTCAATGCCTTCTGCCGAAAGCTGCCGTAAAACTGGCGTTGTCCCTGCCCAGTAAGGAATGCCGCCGTAGCTGTAGCGGGTAGCGCTATCTGCCGTGGCTGACTGCTCCAGCACAAGCACCTCAAAATCTTGGCAGGCCAGCTCATAGCCAACGGCGGCTCCGGCCAAACCATTGCCCACTACAATCCAGTCATAGGTTTTCATTTAAGCTCAAACACCAAAGGGCAACGAAAGACGTGACATAAAATCAGGGATGAATTTGACCAAGTATGGTTTGCAGCCGGTCGTAATCGTCCCTTAGCACAACGCTGAGCGATCGCCCCGCCTGCACTAGCCAGCTGCGATCGGCCTTACGCAGTTGATAAATGTGCCGAATGGCCGCTGCCGCCAGACTGTCCACCGGGGCTCCCGGCACCGCCAGCAGCGTCCGTAAAAAATCAAGCTGCTCGCTAAAGCGCAGCACCGCTTCTGGTTTACAACGATAGACCGCCTGATGCACCTGGGGCGGGCGGGGCGGCAAATGTTGATAAATCGTTCCCGGTTTGCCCGAATTGGACGTTTCATAACCCGCGATCGCAGCCTGAAATTCCGTTTTTAACATGGCAAAAATTTGCGGCTGCTGTTCCCTCAGTTCTGCTAGCGATAGCCCCAAGGCGCGGGCCCGATGGACAGAATCAATCGGGCTAGTTGTAGCGTGATAAACCACGGCGTAAATTTGATTGCCCGTATCTTCATCGACCGCCGTCACCCAGCTGCCGAAAGCCGGCATTTCAGGAAACGTAAGATTTTCTGGGTCAAGGCACTGAGCCAAAAACTCCGTTGTGGAGGTTTCAACCACCTCAGCAATGTGATTTTGTCCTAAGGGTTGTTGTGCAAACTGGGGCAGCGGCAGACGCATAGTTTAATCAATCCTGTTCTCAATGCGGGCCTATTATCTGGAGCACACTGATGAGTAAATGGGGCACTACTTTCTCAATACTGTCGGCCTTATTTTCGGCCTTTGCGGTTATCCACCAGCGCTAGCTCAGACAAATTAAAAGTGACTAGTTTATCCCAGTTGCCGCCCTCAAACAGCACGGCGACTCTGCCATCACTAATGCGCTGCACCTGTCCCTGGAAGCCATAGTATGTGTCATCTACATTGGTAACCCGAACCGGCGAACCGGGCAAAATCATATCCACAACAAAGATCTCACGGATTAAACACTACTCGAATAGCTTACCGAATTCCTCGTTTCTGCGTATACTGGCCAAAATTACTCCAGAGGTCATCTTGGGCGTAGAACTTCGCAGTTACGTATATATTGACAACCTACAACCCCAACACGCCGCTTACATGGGCACTGTCGCCATTGGTTTTTTACCCCTTCCTGGAGATGCATCCCTTTGGATTGAAATTTCCCCCGGTATTGAAATTAATCGCATTACTGATGTTGCCCTCAAATCCGCTGTGGTCAGGCCCGGCGTTCTAATGGTAGAGCGACTCTACGGCTTACTCGAAATTCACTCCAACAGTCAAGGGGAAGTAAAAGCCGCAAGCCGGGCAATCTTAGACACCATCGGCGTCCGCCGCATGGACTGCCTGAGACCTCGAATTGTCTCTAGCCAAGTGATTCGTAACCTTGACCCCCACCATGTGCAGATGATTAACCGCAATCGTCGCGGCAATATGATTTTGGCTGGGCAAACGTTATATGTTTTTGAGGTAGAACCCGCCGCCTATGCTGCCCTTGCCGCCAACGAAGCTGAAAAAGCCGCGTTTATTAATATTCTCTCTATTAATGCCCTGGGTAGCTTTGGCAGACTGTATCTGGGGGGCGAAGAGCGCGATATTTTAGCGGCGGAGCAGGCTGTCTTGGGGGCAATTGAAAACCTCCCTGGACGCGATCGCACCGACGACAAAAATGAGTAATGTCATTTCAAGGGGAAACGCCTCACTCAACGATGAAATAAGGCGTCTTAAAACAAGCTGTTTGCCTTCAGTTTGTTCATCTTCAGTTTGTTTGCCCTCAAGCCGTTTGCCTTTAGCTACCGTAGGGCGTGTCATCAACTAATCCTAGAAACCTGACAAGACAAGCCATAACGTGCCCAACCATTGCTATTGGCCAGGGGCTGTAACATCGATTTCTAAAGGCTTTGACATTTAAATGGTGACAGCCCCTGACTACGCTTAAAATCGGCAGTTATTTAGTCTTCCTCATCTGAGTCAGCATCTTCGGCCTCGCCTAGTTGGACTAAGTGAATATGCTTGTAGCCCAGCTTAATCTGAAACTCGTCTCCAGGACCCAATCCCATTTCTTGGGTGTAGGCAGCACCTATTACAATCTGGCCGTTTTTGTGGACGCTAACTCGATAAGAAGCTTCTCGTCCCCGTCCATCTTGTTTTTGGGACTTGGGATCAAGCTGGATGCCTTTTGCTGCCAGCAGCGCATCATAAAAATCAGAGAGATTGATCCGGGCTTGCCCATCTTTATTGGTCGTGTAATATCCACAGGCTTTAGCCATCTCTCGCTTCGAGAGGTGACCAAACTCTTTCACCTTTTGCAAAAGCGCCTTGCCCGTGATGGGTGTAGTTTGCTCAGCCATTCAACAATTGTGTCCTAACGACATTAAGTTTACAAATCAGTGGTACAGCGGTTTTGAATCCAGCAAGGTACCCAGTTGAGTACTAGTTCTTGCACTTAGCAATAAACTGTCCTCACTCAAAGGAAATGCTGTAAAAGCGAGACATTAGACAGCATCGTACTCTATGTTTGAAAAAATAGTACCGCTTAACGTAAAGATTTTACCCAATTTATTTGGAATAACGGCTTAATTTTCGTCTGAAATAGAGATAAAGGATAGGGTGGATTGCACTGATTATTTGGCGGTTAATTCATTGTTGTTCCGCCCATCAGCTTGCGATACCGTCGCCCTAATTCTGCCTTTAGCAACGGCCAAGTCTCTAGGGTTTTATCGGTTTCAATCACTTCTTCTGCGGCTTTTCGTGCCAGTTCTAATACCGCCTGATCGTCTACCAAACTCGCCAGTGCAAAGTCTGGTAGTCCTGACTGGCGAGTGCCTAATACCTGCCCTGGCCCCCGAAATCGCATATCCATTTCTGCGATAAAAAAGCCGTCTTGGGACTGCTCTAGCACTTTTAGCCGCTGTAGGGCGCTGTCGCTGCGGCTGTTGCTCATCAACAAACAGTAGGACTGATCGGCTCCACGACCGACGCGCCCTCGGAGCTGATGGAGCTGAGACAACCCAAAACGTTCGGCATGTTCAATTAGCATGACTGAAGCATTGGGGACATCTACCCCTACCTCAACAACGGTAGTGGAGACCAAAACCTGAGTCGCCCTGTCTCTAAACTGGGTGATTGCCTGATCTTTTTCTGCCGATGACAGGCGCCCGTGCAGCAGTCCTACGTTAAATTCGGGAAACACTGTCTCCTGCAGGTGGGCATGTTCCTCGATCGCCGACTTTAAATCGAGCTGTTCAGATTCGTCTACTAAGGGAAGCACAACATAGGTTTGACGGCCCTGGGCAATTTCCCGTCGAATCAGGTCGTAGGCGTGGGCGCGATCGCGTCCGCCTAGCAGCGTGGTTTGGATGGGTTTACGTCCCGGCGGCAGTTCATCGATCTGGCTGACGTCCAAATCACCGTGCAGGGTTAGCGCTAGGGTGCGCGGAATAGGGGTTGCGGTAAGGGTCAGTAAATGGGGGTTTTCGCCTTTGCGCTGGAGCCTGGCCCGTTGCTGGACACCGAAGCGATGCTGTTCATCGATGGCAACCAATCCCAGTTTGTGAAATTTAACCGGGTCTTCGATTAAGGCGTGGGTGCCCACCAGCAGGGGTAGTTCTCCGGTTGCTAACTGGGACAGCAGCTCCCGTCGTTTAGCCTGTCGGGTGGAGCCGGTCAGCAGCTCCACTGGCAAATGCAGCAGGCTAAACCAGCCCACCAGTTTGCGGTAGTGTTGCTCTGCTAAGACCTCAGTAGGGGCCATTAGCGCTCCCTGATATCCGGCCTGGATTGCTGCCAAAATCGCCACCACAGCCACTACTGTTTTACCCGAACCCACATCTCCCTGAACCAAACGATTCATCGGGGTTGAGCGCTGCAAGTCTTGCAGGATATCGTTGACGACCCGCTGCTGGGCTCCGGTCAGATCAAAGGGCAAGACGGTGTAGAACTGCTCAATTAGCGCGCCTTGGGCATCTAAAATGGCTTCGGTGCGGTCTTGCTGCTGCTGTTTGCGCCGCTGCAAAAGCCCCAGTTGTAGATAGAAAAACTCGTCAAACACCAGGCGGCGGCGGGCTAAGGCTAGGGTTTCGCTATCGGGGGGAAAGTGGATATGGGCGATCGCCACGGGCAGCTTGTCAAGCTGATAGCGATTGCGAATTTCCGCTGGTAGGGGGTCGCGCAGGGTGGCTGCTGCTGGCAGGGCTTCTACCACCGCTCGCCGCACCACATCCGCCGTAATGCCCTCGGTAAGGCCGTAAATAGGCACGACCCGCCCTACCTGAAGGGAGGCAATTTCACTCTGGCCGTCGCCAATTAGCTCAATTTGGGGATCGTCGAGGGACAAACCAAATTTGGTCTGCTTTACCAGCCCCGATGCCGCCACAGTAGAACCAGCGGGATACAGACGCTTTTGCCGCTCCTGCCAGCCCCGGTTGCGCCAGCGGGTGCCGGCAAAAAATCGGCTTAGTTTAAGCTGGCCGCTGCTGTCGCGAATCAGCACTTCAAAAATGGTGAGCTTGGGATTCTTGGGGCTGCTAAAGCAGTTGCAGCGCTTAACAGTCCCCATAATGGTGACCGTTTCTCCCGGTTCCAAATCGCGAATTTTGACCTGCCGGGCGTAGTCTAGGTAATCGCGAGGATAGTAGTAGAGTACGTCTTCAGTCGTAAACAGGCCCAGCTTGGCCAGTCGCTCACTGTTTTTGGGGCCGATGCCTTTCAGGAAGTTAACCGCCTGGTCTAGCGCTGGCACTCGCTTTTGAACGGTTTGGGCGATCGCGCTAACGGTTTTAATGGGCGGTCGCTTGACATAGGGGGATGCGCCGCCGCGATGCCCGTCGGCTGCTGCGCCGCTCAGGGTCAGTTCTCCCTGCTTAAGGTTGCTTTCTTCCAGGGTGCGGCGGGTTTGATATAAGCAGCGGCGGGTATCGGCGACCAAATGCTGCCGCTGAGAGAAGGACAACTCACCATAGTGGCCAAACTTACCCGCTAGGGCCTGCCACCGCTCTAAATCTGTTGAGGAAAGCTGCTCAGGCGGCTCAGTTAGGCGATCGCGCAAAAATTCGCTAAAACGCTGCTGACGCCCCACTAAGTCGTTGAAGCCTCGATCGGCTTCTACCCGCAGGGCTTTTTGCAGCCGTTCCCAATCGGGTGTGTTGGGTTGGGGCGCTTGGGTCATCGTTGAGAGCGCTAAGGGGGCAGTGAGTCATCAAACCAGCTTGCCCGCCACGCGGCTTCGGCCTCGGCAATCGCGCGCTGGCGCTGGAGCTTTTGATATTGTCGCCCCAGTTTTTTTAATCGAGCGAGCTGTTCACGAATTTTAGTCCGCCAGAGCGAGACTTTGGTATCCGCAAATTCAATTTCACTCAGCCGCAGATTTAGGGCAACCAGATGGGTCATCGACTCAGGATCGGGCAGCTCTAGCTCTAGCTCCCGCTTTTCATCCCCATCGCGATCGCGCTTTAAGCGTCGATTGACGCGGGCCCTATCGACACGGGGTCGATCACGGGGGGCATTGTCATCGGACTCATTCTCGTCTTCCCCCGGAATTTCTACCAACACATCTAGCAGGTTGGGCGTGCGGGAGGGCTGGTCACTGGCGGCATCGGCCTCAGAGGCAGCGGCGATTACCGGTTCAGGCAGATTTGCCACAATCTCAGCTTTCTGCAGCAGCCGATTAGTATCGCGGGATAACCCCCGCAAACAGCGCCGGAGATGATGCTCTAACCGCATTTGCTGACGGGCCAAATCCATCGGCGATCGCGGCCCAGTTTGTTCGGGTAGCGGTTCGCCGCTGTCCTCAGGTATGATTTGCTGCATTAAATCAGCCATGAGTTTCACCTGATCCGGATCGTTTGACGCGTTAAGCGGCTCGTCAGCCTCACCCAAGGCAGCAGCATCGTGATCGCGATCGCTCTCCCAGTCACTGTCTTGATCTATTTCGGCCTGATCTGTTTTGGCCTGATCCGTTTCAGCTTGATCTATTTCCAGTTGAGATTCCCCGTCCTCAGAATCGATAGCTTTATCAGCGTCCATCGGCGTCGATCGATCCACCGCAATTAGAGGAAGCTTAGGGTCTTCTGTAGCCCGACTAAATAGGTCAAAGAGCCCTAAATCTTGAGCCTGCCCCTCTAAATCATTCTCGGCTGTCATGTCCATATCGGGGCTGCTGTCCGCTGAGCGATCGCCTATAGATGGCAACCCATCGCCGCCATCCAAGTCTTGCTCGTCATCGTTGTCAGCGGCCAACGAATCTCCAGATTCAGACGCATCAGCCTCTTGTTCAGCAATGCGGGCTTTGACGGCTGCCGCAATTTCAGCCACTAGCCCCGGCGGAAATCCGCCCGCCGCCAGCAGTTTTTCCTGGGCATCCAAAGCTGGTGGACGCTCCCGCAGACAGCTAAGCTGTTGTTGAAGTTCTGCCTGGGCTTGCCGGCCCAGTTTACGCAGCGCCTCTTGCAGCGTCTGGCGCTGACTAAAAGACAGCGCCAAAAATCGGTCGGGGTAGGTTTGCGTGCATAAATGATAGGTTGCCATCATCTGCTGCTGTTGCACCGACTGTCCTAACGCCTCTAAATATCGCGCGTAAAGATCTTCCAGAGTATTTGAAAGATGATCCGTTGCTCGCTCTAGGGCGACGATTTCTCGATCAATCTGCTCAAGCACACCAGTCATTCCATCTGCCAAATCTATCTACAAAGAAGCAGGCCGCCCGTTACAGGGTAACCTGCCTCCCACTTTAATCTGCCGCGCTAAATGGCTGCCCCAATTTACCGATTTAAGTTACCGATTTAAATCACCGCTTTAGGTCACTGGCCTGCTAACCATAGCTCACTTACAGCCAAGACTTTAAGACTCAAGAGCAATTTAACGAATCTAGCCGACTCACTCAACTGACCCAACTGCTAGACAGGCCCGCACTGTCACTTGAATTTTCAGTCATTTGACTCCTAATTACTTGAGTCCGGCTTGGGCCGCGACTTCGTCAGCGAAATTTGCCTCTTCCTTTTCGATGCCTTCACCCAGCACAAAGCGGGTAAAGCGCCGCACTTGAATATTTTCGCCTAGTTGAGCAACGCGTTGTTTCACCAGTTCTTCAACAGTGATATTTTGATCTTTGATAAAAGGCTGATCCAGCAAAGAAAGTTCCTTAAGGCGCTTGTCGATGCGACCCTGGACGATTTTTTCACGAATATTTTCTGGCTTACTGGCCAAATCTTCACGGCCCATTTCCACGGCTTTCTCACTCTCCACCAGCGCAGATGGGATATCGTCGGTTCTGACATATTCCACATTGGGACAGGCAGCAATTTGCATCGCAATATCCTGGGCTAAGCCCTTGAATTCTTCTCGCCGGGCCACAAAGTCAGTTTCACAGTTGACCTCTACCAAAACGCCAACTCGACCGCCGGTGTGAATATAGCTGTGAACTAAGCCTTCAGCAGCAACCCGACCCTCCTTCTTGGCCGCAGAGGTAATCCCCTTTTGCCGTAGCCATTCGGCGGCCTTGGTCATGTCGCCATCGTTTTCTTTAAGTGCTTTTTTGCAGTCCATCATGCCTGCGCCCGTTTTATCGCGCAGTTCTTTGACGAGCTTTGCAGAAATCTCCGCCATGGTGCCCTAATTCCTAATTGCGAATTACCGTTATAACGTCCCCATGCAAGGCTAGGGCGCGTCGTCTGGGAGCAAAACCCCTGAAGGATAAGCCTTGCCACGCCCGCTCCAACCTATCGGCTGGGTTTAACCCCTATATTGTAAGCAGTCAACGACTAACTGATGACAGCCCCTAGTTGCGCCTCAATTTTACGCTATCGGCCTTTCTTAAGGAAAAACCGACAGCAGTACTTAGGCTACACCTTAGCTTTCTGCTGAACTGCCTGCGGGTTCAGCCGTCTCAGCAGTAGCTTCTGTCTGATCAGTCGCAGAGGGTGCCTCTGTCTCATCGTAGTCGTAATCCTCTTCTGCGCCGTCGTAATCCTCGTAGATGTCGCCGCTATCGTCATCGGTATCAAGCTGACCGTGAGAGCCTTCATAAATGGCGTCGGCCAGTTTACCCAAGATTAGCTTGATGGATCGAATGGCGTCATCGTTAGCCGGGATGGGAATATCAACTACGTCTGGATCGCAGTTGGTATCTAGTAGAGAGATGATGGGCAAGCCCAGCTTCTGGCATTCCTGAACTGCGTTATATTCCCGGCGCAGATCGACGATGATAACGGCATCAGGGATGCGCCGCATCAGCTTAATGCCGCCAAGATACTTGTCGAGCTTATCGAGCTCGCGCCGAAGCACCGCTGCTTCTTTCTTGGGGCGCAGGGCTAGGGCACCCGTATCGCGCATTCTCTCTAACTCTTTTAGGCGCTCGACTCGGGTTTTGATTGTTGCCCAGTTAGTGAGCATCCCTCCCAACCAGCGCTGGTTGATGTAATAGGAACCACAGCGAGCGGCTTCTTGAGCCACAATGCCAGCGGCCTGGCGCTTAGTGCCTAC
>JBCDFX010000018.1:0-21481 GCA_039177155.1 Cyanobacteria bacterium P01_H01_bin.119 | reverse complement strand
TCGCTGTTTAAAGGCAGTCCTTCTCAAGGTTGCCTACAGTAGAGGGGAACTGAAGATTTTTCCCATGGCTACCTACACTGCCCCGCCCTACATTGCCCCCTGGTTTTTGCGTAACGGGTTCGCCATGACCGTCTATTTCGCCTGGGTTGCTAGCAGCAACTGGCGATCGCGCACTGTCAATCCTGAACCGAGCTACACCGACCATATTTTCACCGGAGCCAGTGAGGTTCCCATTTACGGCATTCTGGCAAAGCCCGATCACTCTCCCTGCAAAGGCACCATTATTGGTACCTACGGCATCACGGGCGATCTAGACAATCAGTGGTTTCTAAGAATTTTGGGGCGAAAAGCGATCGCTCGCCACTACGCCGTCGTGCTGTTCGACTGGCGAGCCCACGGCAAAACCGCCCAACTCTCCCCAACTCTCACTTCTGATGGCCTGTACGAAGGGGATGATTTTGTCCGTATTGCCGCTCAAGCAAAGGCGCTTGGCTATCCGGCCCCGTTTTGGCTGGTGGGCTATTCTCTGGGCGGTCAGCTAGCGCTATGGGGCGTCAAAGCTGCTCAGTCTATCGATGCAGATGTCGCGCTTGAGTCAGAGGATATTGCAGGGGGCGCAGTGGTGTGCCCCAGCGTAGATTCCAATCGGTCGCTGCGCTATCTGATGCAGCATCCAGTGGGCAAGTATGTCGAGAAAGCGATTGCCGCTGAGCTTAAACGGCTGGCCCGCCGGCTCCATACCTACCATCCCAGCGCCATCGACCCGGATGCCATTGAGCGGGCTAACAGCATTTGGGGCTTTGATCACGAGCTGGTGATCGAGCGTTTAGGACTCAACTCTGTAGAAGAGTACTACACCATTAGCAGCGCTCTCCCATTTTTGCCTCAGCTCCACAAAAACACCCTAATTCTCTATGCCGAAGACGACCCCCTCTTTTCGCCCGAACTAATTCCAGAACTTCAGCAGATTTGCAGCGAAACTCCTGCCCTAGACTTAGTCATGACCCGTCACGGCGGGCACGTCGGCTACCTTAGCAGCCAGCGGGGACAGCAGCAGGCAGATGATCCAGATCCTTGGTGGGCTTGGAATCGCGTGCTCGATTGGATCGATTACCATTCGGCTTAGCGCAATACCTCCTCTAACGCCTTATGTCCGCCGAGAATCAAATTATTTTAGATATCGCCCTTACCCTGGGCGCATCGGCATCGGGAGGCTATATCTCCAACCGACTGGGACAGCCTGTGCTGCTCGGCTATCTGGCGAGCGGTTTAATCGTAGGACCCCACGGGCTCAAACTGCTGGAGGACGTCGCGCAGATTCAGGGGCTAGCAGAAATTGGCGTTGCCTTTTTGCTGTTTGCTTTGGGTGTGGAGTTTTCCCTTGCAGAACTTAAGCGGGTAAAGGCGATCGCGCTTCAGGGCAGTCTGTTGCAGATTGGCCTGACAACTGGGCTAGTGGCGCTGATTACGGTTCTAACGGGTTGGGCAGAGTCGCCGGTGCAGGGGGTATTTTTGGGGCTGGTGCTGTCTTTGTCCTCTACTGCAGTCGTCCTAAAGACCCTAACTGAGCGGGCTGAAGTGGTGACAATTCACGGCCAGATTATGCTGGCGCTGCTGATTGCTCAGGATTTGGCCCTTGGGTTGATGCTGGCTTTTTTGCCCGCGCTGGAGGAGGGCGGGAATGTTGGATTGACCCTGGGTCTGGCGCTGTTGAAGGTGGGTGGTTTTTTAATCGGCGCGATCGCCGCTGGCCGCTGGCTTGTGCCTCGGTTGATTCAGGCTATAGCGGCAACGGAAAGCAATGAACTATTTTTACTCGCGGTGATTGCCCTCTGTTTGGGGGTCGCCTGGTTGACCTCACTGCTGGGACTCTCCATTGAGATGGGCGCGTTTGTGGCAGGGCTAATGGTGGCCGAAGTAGACTACGCCGATCAAGCCCTGGCAAAAGTGCTGCCCCTGCGCGATACCTTCGCCTGCTTATTTTTTGCCTCTATTGGTATGCTGATTGACCCCCAGGTGCTGCTGCAGGAGGCAGGGCCTATTGTGGGTTTAGTCGCCTTGGTGATGGTGGGTAAGGCGACCATTATTTTTCCGATTGTGCTGCGGTTTGGCTATTCCTTAAAAACAGCGCTGCTGAGCAGTTTGGGCCTAAACCAGATTGGAGAATTTTCCTTTGTGCTGGCCCTAGTGGGCTACGATATGGGGCTGATTGGCGATCGCCGCTATTCTCTGCTGCTGGGCACCACCGCAATTACCCTACTGCTCACCCCGCTGCTGATGAAAGCTGCCCCCCACTGGATTGAGCAAATAAACCGACTGCCGGCGATCGCTCGATTTTTGCACCGCTTTGAATCGCCTAAAGCCCTATCTATCCCCGAAGTGCTTAAAGATCATGTGATTGTGGCAGGGTATGGCCGCGTCGGTCAGGTCTTGGTGAATATTTTGCAGAGCCAGGGCTATAGCGTGCTGGTGGTAGAAAACAGCGAGGCCGCTATTCAGCGCCTGCGCCACCGGGAGATTCCCTTTGTGTTTGGAGACGCGGATGCCGAACTCGTGCTCGAAAAAACCCACCTTGAGACGGCCAAAGCTCTTGCGATCGCCCTGCCCGATCCCACCAGCACCCGGCTGCTGCTGCAGCGTGCCCTACATCGCGCCCCCGATCTCGACATCATCGCTCGGGGGCAAACCAACCAAGAGATTGATCTGCTGACCCAGCTCGGCGCGCGGGAAGTGGTGCAGCCCGAATTTGAAGCCGCCCTAGAACTGGGCTCCCACCTGCTTAATACCCTGGGAGAATCGCCCCAAGATATTAATGCGGTGCTCGGCAATATCCGCCGCGATCGCTATCGCAGTATTCGTCCCAATCGATAATGGTGAGTCAAAGTCAGGGCGTTTTACTTAACGATCTAGGTGACGATTTAGGGGCGATCGCGCCGCAGTCGCTCAGTATTTTCGACCAGGCTTTGGGCGAAGGCATCAAAGCGCTGCGCCAGTTTGTCATCCTGCAGCTTACCGTCATCGCCAAAGGTCTTCCAAACCTGTCCGATTGCAATTTGCTCAGGAATCACCCAGGCATGAACCCAGCGCAGAATCACTCGTAAATCATTCAGCGTATTGCTGTTGCTCTGGCCGCCCAAAACGCTAATTACCCCCGCAACCTTGCCCGAAAATTCGTCAAAGCCCATCAGATCTAGCGCGTTTTTTAGTACGCCGCTGACGCTGCCGTGATACTCAGGCGACGCCAAAATAAGACCGTCGGCTTCGGCAACCGCCTGGCTGAGCACCTGCACGTCAGGATAATCGCTATAGTCACCGCTGCCATCGCAGAAGGGCAAGTTCATTTCCCGCAAATCGAGTACCGTTACGTCTGCGCCCAGAGCGCGCACCCGCTGAACCGCCTCGGCTAGGGCCAAATGGCTGTAGGAGTTGGGCCGCAGACTGCCTGCGATCGCAACAAATTTAGCTGTAGTGGTCAAAGACATAAATCGCTCCTAAAACTGCAAATAGCTGCTGTAGCTTTGGTCAGATAGCCGATCGCGCCCCTATCACTGGAATTATGGGCGCATAACCCATCTGACTCCCAACCTGCCCACTTTTCTGGCAAATTGTTATAACTCATAGTCGTTATGAGTACATTATGCCATTTATTTTACGGCAGTTGGGAGCTGTATCAGCCGAACAGATGATTAGAGCCGAATTGTTCATGCAATCGTTATCTCACAAGGTCTCAAGGGGTCTGGCGTCGTACGCAGTCGGGGCAGCGCCATAGCTCAAGTCTGGAAAACCAGACAATGTCCTTCTTCTTATCAGTAAGCTGGCTAAAGTTTTAGGTCAGTGGTAGGTTAAGGCCATTGGCTACAGCTTTGGTCAGATTGCTCACCGCGCCTGGTATGGCTAGAATCACCGGCATAGAAGCAATCTGATTCGCAGCCCGTCTGAACCTTTCGGCGGGTTGCTGCAGCATCCACTAGGCATTGATTCGCCACTTTTACGAAGTGGTGCTCGAACTAGAAGAACTCACAGGCGATGCCGTACCCAGCAGCTTAAAAACCCTGGTGACTGAGGGGAAAGTTGCCAACTTCCGATTGCCCGATAGCACCATTTTAGATAGGTATACCCGTGTCTTATTCAGTGGATGGGTCTAATCTTCGATCCCAGTTCCCAGCGCTCAGCAACAAAGCCTACTTTAACTACGGGGGGCAGGGACCGATGGCTCAGGCATCGCTGACGGCGATCGCCCAGCTGCATCAGCAAATGCAAGCTATGGGGCCGTTCTCAGGCCGGGTCAACCAGTGGATTGGCGAGCAGATGGGCAAGATTCGCGGGGCGATCGCCGCAGAGCTAGGAACCACCGCTGACGCGATCGCCCTGACAGAAGATGTCACCATGGGCTGCAATATTCCCCTATGGGGCATTGAATGGCAGGCCGGCGACCATATTTTGATTACCGACTGCGAACATCCCGGCATTGTCGCCGCAGTTCAAGAAATTAGTCGGCGATTTCAGGTAGACGTATCCGTTTGCCCGATTTTGGCAACTGCGGCGGGCGGCGATCCCACGGCGGTGATTGCCGAACATTTGCGGCCTAATACCCGGCTATTGGTGATTAGCCATATCCTGTGGAATACCGGGCAGGTGTTGCCCATCGCCGACATTGTAGACTGCTGCCACCGTCAGCCCCAGCCGGTATGGGTGCTGGTGGACGCGGCTCAGTCCGTTGGCATGATGCCGCTTAATTTGCCCGCAACCGGGGTCGATTTTTACGCCTTTACCGGGCATAAATGGTGCTGCGGCCCGGCGGGACTGGGAGGGCTCTATGTTAACCCTGAAGTTTTAGAGCAGATTTATCCGACCTTTATCGGCTGGCGCAGCATTACCAAAGACGGAGCAGCCAATCCAACCGGATGGCAGCCCAATAGCTCCAGATTTGAAGTCGCAACGTCTGACTTTGCCCTCTATGGGGGGCTGCAGGCAGCGATCGCGCTGCATCATCAGTGGGGCAGTGCCGAGGCTCGCTATCAGCGCCTTTGCCATCTCAGCGGTGCGCTGTGGCAAAAGCTACAGGCAATCAGCGCGATCGCCCCCATCACTCCCGCTCCGCCGCCCTCCGGTCTGGTGTCCTTTCAAATTATGGAAAAGGGCGAACCGTCCCCTAAGCACCATGTCCAGTTGGTTCAATATCTAGAGCAGAAAAATATTCTGCTGCGAACCCTGCTCCATCCCCATTGCGTTCGCGCCTGCACCCACTACTTTACCCTTGAGTCTGAAATTGACCAGTTAGTCACTGAAATCAAGCATTACTGTAGTCAACACAGCCTGTAGTAGGTTATGTAACCTGCCTGGTGCTCCCTTTAGCTCTAGACGCCGTCCGCTCCAGCGATGCTGGGTTTGGCGACTGACCAAAGCTATAACAGCTACTCCCAGCTCAGCCTCAACCCTTGATCGATTAAAAACGGCTGTAGCCTCGCCATTTCAGCTGTACTCAAAATATCCGGCACGGTTAAATCTGGCTGTTGCACCAGCCATCCGGCTGTGGTTCCGGCTGCGGCACCCACGCCCCATTCGCTAACGTGCACCCGGGTTACCGCGTTAACAATATGGCTGACCGCCAGACTTTTGCCGCCGATTAAAACATTATCAACCCCTTGGGGCACCATAGCCTCCAGGGGAATATTGACCGGACGCACAACAAATTCTTTGGCCGGCGCACTACTGGCTTCCCCAGACGGTTCGCCATTGCGGTAGCGGCAGCCATGAATATCGATGTCGTAGTGAGTAACCGCCACAGTACTGGCCGAAAAATCTCTGCCCCCAGGCTGATCGGTTCGTAAATCAGCCTCACGCATCATAAAAGCCCCATCGCCGTAAGCCCCGCGCCCGATAATTCGGCGTCCTTCGCGGATATAGGGCGTCATACTCAGCCCGGACAGGGTTCCCATCGGGCTGGTCTCACCGTGCAAAAACGTCAGCGGAAAATCGTCGGTGGCCTGGGTTTCTAGCAGCCATTTAGCGAATAGAAGGGCCTGATCTTCCCCATGTCTAAGGGCCTGAGCAGAAAGGCCGCCCATCCAGTTTTGCTGCTGCCCGGCGGCCTGAATCTGCTCGGCGGTAAGCACCAAGGGCGGATTCATCCAGGTCCAGTCGTTGCCGCGATTCCAGTTGACTAGGGTAATATCTCCCGGAGCAGGCGTCGCTGAGAAGGGATCGTTTCGGGTGGTGCTGACAATTCGGCGATAGTTAAAAAAGCTGCGCCCTGAGAAAACCGGAAACCCCTCTAGCCCAAACTGCTGCTCGTGCTCATGGGGCGGATACAGCGTAGAGACTGACTGTAGATGCGTTAAGCTTTGGCCGTCGTCGCTATGCAGCGCGATCGCGAACGGATAGGTAAACGCCTGGGTGCAGTCCGAGTTGTCCCAGTCGGCGGCATTGAGTTCCCCGGTAGTGGTCGTGGCCTCTGAGCCCAGGCGATGGGGTAAATTAGCCCAGCCAACCAATTCCCCGGTGTCGGTTGCGTCAATCACAATCATGGACTGACCTGGTGGCGCTTCTAGGCGCAGCGGAATTTTTTCGTAAGCGGCATCTTCAGACCAGGCGTACCAGGCGGCACTCTCTTGGGAGAAGGCACCGAGCATATGGTCGGGCTGGCGGGGCCGACGGCGTACCGCGTGGATAGCTACCACTGTGCGACCGCTGGCATCAAAGGTGGCTCCCTTAAATGCCGTTTGGGTCTGCCAGTAGCTGCCGGGGGCATTGGCGGCAGCTTGGGTCAGCAGTTGCTCACTGGCAGCGGCTCCCGCAGCGGGCATAAAGCAAAGATGCCCCACCCAGCAGGCGTTAACCGCATCAACCGAGACAGTGCCCTTACCCGTCCAAGACGGGAGGTCAATGGGCTGTTGAGCGATCGCCTGCTTAAAACTTTGCCAGCTCGGCGAAAAATTTTGCTTGGCCCGCATCGCCAGGGACTCATCAATGGCAGAAACCCCCTGGGAACTGATTTGTCCCCCCAGCCACGGGGTAAGCTCAATTAGGCAGGTCGATGCCCCAGTCTGCATAGCGTGGGCGGCGGCGGCAACGCCCCCCAAAGAGCCGCCAATCACCACAATCTCGCAGGTCTGTCGAATCTCTTGCGGCTCAGGCAGGGGCGTTAAGTTTGGTCGGCCATTGGCCAGCAACAGCGGCGCAGCAGCACTGCCCGCCGATGGATCGGAGTTTGCTCCTTCTGGATTCGGCGGTGTCAGCGGGGAATCGGCTGAAGGCTCCGTCGGTGGGGCAGTACAGGCAGGGAGGCCGGTGGCCAAAGACACCGCTAAAGACAGTCCCAGCCTGGGCCAAAAGCCTAGGCTGGGACTATGGCGAAGCCCGGGCTCTCGCCTAGCTTTGAACGTCGAATTCGCCCCCATCCAGGCGAGGGCCGCAGTTGGTCTGATCCGCATCTACTAAACACTGCTCATAGCGAAGCTGTCTAACCGTGCCGTTTGGCAACTGGTCAGCAAATTCTAGCGCTTCCGTAAAGGCTTCGTAGCTATTTTGTGTTTGGCCCAGCTTGGAATAAATCTGGCCCTGTAGATAAATCAAATCAGGATTGTTGGGCGCGGCTTCAAGGGCCAGGTTTACGGCGGCTAAAGCGTCGCTAAAGTTGCCTAAGTCACGGTGAGCGATCGCCACTCCCCGCTGCGACACATAGGTGGGCGCGGCGTAGGTGCTGAGATTTTCGATCGCATCATCTGGGTCAGAGAACGGCAGATTTACCGCCAGCATGACATCCATATAGCCCTTGAGCAAATTTAGTTCCGGATCATCCCCATCAACTCGCTCAGCTCGATCCATATGAGTAAAGACCCGCTGCAGCTTTGCCAATGCCTGAGGCGTACCCGATACCGTGCCCTCTGTCAGCAGCACGTGGGCCCCTTCCAAGAAAATCCCCACCGCCATATAGAGGTTGCCCCGCAGCTCATCGGTTTCCATTAGGGCTTCGGCGGCATCTTTGGTATCGCCAGCCTTACTCAGCATGGTACTTAAATCGCTGTCTAAATAGGCCAGAGAAGCCGCCATCGCGTGAACCATCGGATCATCGGCTTCGGTCTGCAGGGCATCGGCCACCTTGTCCGCGGCGAGGTCGTAGTTACCGTTGAAGAACAGCGCTTCAAAAGCGGCCTCCGTATTGATCCCAATATCTTTTGCGCCATCTCCCGAGCGGAAGGGATCCCCCGCAAGCGCCGCTAAATTGCCCATACCCAGGGCGATCGCGATCGCTGCCCCAGCCACTCCGCGAGCAATTCGAGCTGCCCGACGGCTCCAGCGTGTTGGTTTAATTTCTTTGAAAAAGCTGCGTTTTAGTTTCATATCCTTTCAGATGCCTGTTTACTACCGCGGTAGATTACCCTACCGTCCCGACTGGGTTACGGCTAAATTGCGGCTAGACTCGCTCTAAGGTTGAATCTACACCATCGGGCCAAAACCCCATTAGGCTACACTGCACTGCAAGACGCAAGCCTCTAAACGGGGTTCCCGGAGCCGTTGCCAGCCTGTATACAGGCATTAAAAAAGTCCATAGAACAGCACTGCAAGCGAATCTATAGGTCTTCAATCTGGAGTTTTCCGGTGCGCAGCCCGTCAAAAATCTGGTTGATTTGGTAGCGGTGCTCTGGCTGGAGATGGGGGTTCGCTAAAATAGCTAGCGACAGCCGTAAATGGTTCTGGCGGCTAATGCGCTGAGTATTCACAATCGACTCAATTAGCGCTTCCACCTGCTCAATAGGCAGATGCTGTTTTGTACTTTGGGCCATGATGCAGTTTCCCTGAGTTAGCAGATGCAGCGGGGGCAGAGATGTCAATAGCAGGCTTCTATCAAAAGGGTGCCTCCTAGCCGTCGTCAATCAGACAATAAACATAAAAGGTTCGATCAGTTTCGACAAAGATTAGATAAATCTCTCTCTACATAAACCCATTACCAACGGACAGACCTCTAGCCCCGCAGAATTATACCTATGCAGATCTATCGACTCAACGCGCTGTCAGATAACTACATTTTTTTGATTCACGACCCAGCTCGCCACCAAGCTGCAGTGGTCGATCCGGCTGAGGCGGCTCCGGTTTTGGCAAAGCTTGAGCAAGTTGGAGCCGATCTGGTCGCTATTTTCAACACCCATCACCACGGCGACCATGTGGGCGGTAATCGCGCCCTGCTGGCTCGCTATCCTACCGCCGCCGTTTATGGTGGCAAAGCCGATCGGGGGCGCATTCCTAAACAGCAGTTTTTTCTGCAAGAGGGAGACACGGTGACATTTGCAGGGCGCACCGCCCAGGTCTTATTTGTACCAGGCCACACCCGTGCCCATATTGCCTATTATTTTCCACCCCAGGCTGGAGATACGGGTCATTTGTTCTGTGGCGATACCCTATTTGCGGGCGGCTGCGGGCGACTGTTTGAGGGGACGCCAGGCCAGATGCTGCAGTCTCTGAGCAAGTTCAGAATCCTGCCGGATGAGACCCAGGTTTGGTGCGCCCACGAATACACCCTAAGCAACCTAAAGTTTGCCGTCACCGTAGATCGAGAGAACGTAAATCTACAGCGGCGGTTGCGCACGGTGCGCCAGGCCCGACAAAATAATCAGGCAACGGTGCCCTCAAATTTGGGCCTTGAGAAGCAAACCAACCCGTTTCTACGATGGGATAAGCCTGTGCTGCAAGCTGCTGTGCAAAGTTCCGATCCAGTACAGACGTTTGCCCGCATTCGGGGACTGAAAGATCAGTTTTAATTGAGTGAGTTTGGCCCGTTAGTTTGGGTAAAACGGCTCCCGAGTCAGGCAACAATCCAGGGCGGCGATCGCGCTTTGGACGGCGGCTTCTTCTTCCGGCAAAAACTGCTGCAAATATCGAATTCGCCACTGAATTGACTGTCGCAAATCCAGAATGTCCTGTTTTAGAGCGGCGGCTTGACCGGGATGGGCGTCAATCGGGAGAGCGGTAAGTTCTGCACTTAACTCAGCGGTTTCCCGCTTTAGCAGAGCTTCTGCAGTTTCAATCTGAACGGCTACACCGCCCGCTTTAACAATGCAATAGAGTTCCATTGCGCGCTGGTATAGCCCAGAAAAATCGGCGGGCGGGCATGTCTCAGACAACTGCTCCAGCAGTTGCTGCACATGGTCAGCCGTTAAGCGGCCGGAGGAAAAATTAGCCATGGCGCTTGGTGAGTTAGCGATACAGTATCAATGCAATCTTCCCGGTTGTTCGCTTAATTTATTAAACTCCATAGAGAAGCGCTATCTTAATTCGGCGCTGTGCGATCGCTGCCCGTCTCGTCTCCTTATCTCCGATTCTGCCCTTTCAGTTTCGCCCAGTGTACCTTGTATGACCCGCGAACCATCCACCCTGTTTGAGCGCTTTCTGGCCCCGGTTTTGGGGCAACTGATTGATCAAGGTTCTCTAAAACGCTATGCCGTCAGCATCGATTGGGAAGTGGAGCGCGATCGCCTGACCAATCCCAGTGTGGCCTACCCCGACTATTATTTAGGCCAAAATTTTCACGGCATTGAGGGAGGGTACCTGACCACTAGCGCTGCCATAACCTATGACCCGATCACCCAATATGTGCTGCCCCCTACCGAACAGTGGGTGCGCCAAAGCCTAATCGACGCCGTAGCGGTAACGCCACGGAGGATTTTAGACTTGGGTTGCGGCACAGGCACCAGCACCCGGATGCTTAAACAAGCGTTTCCCGACGCCGAAGTGATGGGCTTAGACTTATCTCCTTACATGCTTGTGGTGGCTAAAGAAAAAGCCCAGCGCTCTCGTTTAGAGATTCAATGGCACCATGGACTTGCCGAGGCGACCCACCTGCCTTCTCAATCTGTCGATTTAATTACCCTAAATTTGCTGTTCCATGAAGTACCGTCTGCGATCGCCGAGAAGATTTTACAAGAGTGTTTTCGGCTTCTGACCAGCGGCGGCGAAGTGCTGATTTTAGATGGCAAGCCAGAGGCATTGCAGCAGCTTCCCTGGCTGATGGATATTTTTGAAGAGCCCTACATCCAAGACTATGCCCGCGCTGAGATCAGCTCCTGGATGACCACTGCCGGGTTTGGTGCCGTATCGACTGAAACGGTCTGGTGGATTCATCAGTTGACTCGCGGCGTCAAGCCCCTGGCTGGACAAAAACCTGTGTGGTCTACAGCGGCTGATCTGGGATATTCGGGAGCTGTCGCTGGGTAAGTATGCTAAAAGCCGTTTGTCTAGGATTTAGCGGGGTAGTGGTGCGAGATTTGGCCGTTCACCAGCGGCTGGTAGAACAGATTTTGCTCGATGAAAATCTGCGCCCTAATGCAGATGACTACCGACAGGTCTGTTTGGGCCGCAGCGATCGCGCCTGTTTAACCGATTTGTTTGCCCAGCGGGGCCGGGTTTTGCCCGAGGCAGCGCTCAATAAACTGGTCAAAGCCAAGTCCGAGCGCTACCAATCCGAGCTAAAAACCCTAGATAAGCTGCCCCTATATTCAGGACTTGACGACTTAATTTTTAAGCTGCGGGCGGCTCAACTGCCCCTCGCCATTGTGACCGGGGTGGCTCGGGCTGAAGTAGAAGCCGTGCTAACCCAGGCCAAGCTGATTGACCACTTTGCAGTGATTGTGGCCGGGGATGAACTCCCTGCCGGCGGCAGCAAACCCGCTCCCGATGCCTACCTTCTGGCGGTGGAGCGATTTAATCAGGTTTATCCAGAGATGCAGCTTACGGTTGACCAGTGCCTGGCGGTAGAAGATGCGTTTCCCGGTATTGAGGCAGCACACCGGGCCGGAATAAAAGTGGTTGGCGTAGCCCATACCTATCCGTTTCGGATGATGCAGCGGCGGGCCGATTGGGTGGTTGACTATCTATTTGAAGTTGATTTGGACTGGATTCGCCGGGTTTACCTTGACCCAGATACGCTGCCGACGGCGGGCTAGACCATTCACTGGCATTATTTATTGGCATTCACTGGCCCAAACTACAGCAGTGTCCACAGACCCTCTGGCACCAGCCGAATCTCTCCCGACTTTAAATCTTCCAAAGCGTACCAGCGGGCTTCAAAGGTGCGATCGCCCTCAACTGCCCGAATTACCGGCTGATTGTACAGCGCCGCATCGGCAAATTGACCGTCGTAGACAAATACCAACTCGTGCCCAGGCGCGTCGTTGTAAACAAAGATAGATTCCAATACGCCTAAAAACTTTGGATGGACCAGTTCAGCCCCCAGCTCTTCTTGAATTTCGCGAATCACAGCTGCTTCGCTGGTTTCACCAAAATCAATACCGCCGCCGAGGGGACGACAAAAGTGCCGCTGAGCGCTGCGATTGTAGCCCTGGTTGGCCAAAATGCGATCGCCGTTGCGAAATAAACAAATCGCGATCGCCCTAATTTTGGGTTTCTTCGACATAGCAATTCGATATGGCAAGGACTGGGCCAACACAAAAAAGGGTAACTCATGGGGGCGCTGGTTTATCGCCGGCGCACCCCAGACAAAACACCATGGTTTCACTAAAAATACGCCCGGTTAGTAAAGGCAGCCATAGCAGTTTGATAGGATTAGAACAACTGCTTTAATCACCCTCGCTTTGGAGGCGTTGTGAACGACCGTCCCAGACCGGATCGCCCTAACCCTGATCCTTACGATTCTTATCCTTCCGGCCACGATAAGCAACAGCCTGAGGCTGAAAAGCAGCGCCTGCGGCAGGCTGAGCATCAGGTCAAACAGAGTCAGCAAAACGCGATCGCCCATAAATTTGAGCAAGGCATTTATTTTTTGGTGGGGGCGCTAGAGCTACTGTTGGCTCTACGCTTTATTCTGCGATTGAGCAGTGCTAATCCTTCCAATACCTTCGCTGGCGTTATCTATGGTCTTTCTGAACCATTTGTTACGCCCTTCTCAACCCTGTTTATTAGCCCCACCTTTAACGGCAGTGCCAACATCTTCGATGTTAATCTGCTGATTGCGATGATTTCGTATTTGGTGCTGATGTTTTTGGTGGTGTGGCTAATCAGAATTATCTCAACCAATTAAGATAGCCGCAAAGCCTGCTACTTCGGCAACTCTACGCCCTTTGAAGGATGCGTAAAATATGTCGGAGTGTAACGATGATTATGTTGGACAGCTAGCAAGCGGTTTGACATGCTATCTGAAATAGCAATCGATTGATTTGACTCACGCAACGTACCATGGCTTCTCTTAAGTATTCAACTGATTCCGTTCGCAACTACCTGCGCGAAATTGGCCGAATTCCGCTGCTGACTCATGAGCAAGAAATTTCCCTGGGCAAACAAGTCAAGCGGTTAATGGCGCTGGAGCAGACAGAGCAAGAGCTGCAAGAGCAACTAAATCATCAGCCGAGTCAGGCAGAATGGGCTGAAGCAGCCCAGCTATCCCTAGAAGACCTCGACGCTGCGATCGCAGCGGGTAAAGCGGCCAAACTCAAAATGGTGGAGGCTAATCTACGCTTAGTCGTTTCCATTGCCAAAAAGTACACCAAGCGCAATCTAGACCTGCTGGATTTGATTCAGGAAGGCACCATTGGCCTTCAGCGCGGCGTCGAAAAGTTTGATCCAGGTAAAGGGTATCGGTTTTCAACCTACGCCTACTGGTGGATTCGTCAGGCCATGACCCGTGCCCTAGCCGAGAAAAGCCGCACGATTCGTCTGCCTATCCACATCAACGAGACGCTCAATAAGCTGAAGAAGGCTCAGCGTACCCTAGCTCAAAAGCTAGGCCGCTCTGCCACCGTTGTTGAGCTGTCTGAAGAGCTGGATATTTCTACTCAGAAGGTGCGTCAGTACCTAGGCTATGCGCGCAAGCCTCTGTCGCTAGAAATTCGCCTAGGCGATAACCAAGATACTGAGCTGGGTGACCTGCTGGAAGATCCCAATTCTTCACCGGAAGACTACACGGTGCAGGCTAACCTGCGCGGCGACCTCAAGCGATTAATTAATCAGCTCACGCCTCAGCAGCAAGAAGTTTTAACCCTCCGCTTTGGTTTAGAAGATGGTCGAGAATTATCCCTAGCCAAAGTCGGCAAACGATTAAATATCAGCCGCGAGCGAGTCCGGCAGCTTCAACAGCAGGCCGTTCGTAAGCTGCGCCAAAAGAGCAACAATCTCCATGAGTATTTAGCCACCAGCTAGAGATTGGCATCAGCTCTATCATAAAAGCCTTCCAAATCCCTATTTGGAAGGCTTTTTACGTAAAACAAAAACTGTGAAACGCCACTTTTGAGGGAGCGCGATACAGCAGCCAAAGAGACGATTAGGACAAGGCTGAGGGGCCAACTGCCTCTGCAATCAGTCTCCCAGGGATATAGCAACTCGCCGAAAAGCTCGGATAGGTTGCAGGTCATATTTCTTCTGCATCAACGACTCCAGCGACACTGGGTGGAGCGTGCAATCTGACCAAAGCTATATATTTTGTGTCGGCAGTATAAGCCTGGCTTGTGCGCAGGAGCGTTTTCGCTATACTGTGCCATGACTTGCTGAGTCTACGGCGCTAATACAGGGTTTTAATCGGGAACCGTTATATGGCGCTTGAGTTAACAGTAGGTCTTGGTGCGAATTGGACGAATCGTCTTGCCCTATCAAAATTACCTATCTTTCCTTAAGGTTTCTGCCCAGCATTGGGCAATGGAAGCGCGTCTATTGCGGTGGTTAACGTTGCTTTGGCTGTGCTTGGGGTTTGCGATTCTTTATTCGGCGTCCTACAATGCGGGGCTGACAGAAGCAGGAGACGGACTGCGCTACGTCAAGGTTCAAAGCCTGTGGATTGGTTTAGGACTCTTGGGCTTTACGGTACTCAGTAATTTACCGCTGCGCTACGCCATGAGTTTGGGCGGGTTTGGCGTGCTAGGCATATCGGCCCTGATTTTGGTAACGCTGTTGCCGGGGGTGGGCGTTACGGTAAATGGGTCAACCCGCTGGCTGGGAGTAGGGCCGTTCTTAGTTCAGCCGTCTGAGCTGATCAAGCCATTTCTAATTTTGCAGGCGGCTTATTTGTTTGGGCGCTGGCAATCTCTTCACTGGCAGATTCGAGCGCTCTGGCTAGGAATATTTTTGGGGGTGGTCGGCGCAATTTTGGTTCAGCCCAATTTGAGCACGGCGGTCGTTTGCAGCATAACCGTTTGGTTGATTGCTTTAGCGGCTGGTCTGCCCTACTGGAGGCTGGGGCTGACCGCCGCCTTTGGCGTTGGGGTCAGCATTGTGAGTGTCAGCATCAAAGCCTATCAGCGTCAAAGGATTGTCTCATTTATCAATCCGTGGGCCGACCCCATAGGCCACGGCTATCAACTGGTTCAGAGCCTCTTGGCCATTGGTTCGGGCGGGCTATGGGGGCAGGGTTTTGGCCTGTCTCAGCAGAAAATTTCGCATTTACCAATTGAGTACACAGACTTTATTTTTTCAGTCTATGCGGAAGAGTTTGGATTTGCCGGCAGTTTGGCCCTGCTGCTGCTGTTGGCAACCTACGCCAGCTTGGTGCTGTGGGTCTCGCTGCGAACAAAGCATCTGTCTCATCGGCTAATTGCGGTGGGCGGAACTGTTTTTTTGGTCGGTCAGTCTTTGCTCAATATTGGCGTTGCTAGCGGAGCATTGCCAACAACTGGGCTGCCGTTTCCTCTGCTGAGCTACGGTGGCAGCTCCATGATTTCAAACCTGATGATTGCCGGACTGTTGGTGCGAGTCGCGCGGGAGCACCAGGGCGATGTTGTACTGATGCCGCGATCGCGCCCCGATATCAAACCTTAATCCAAACGGCGGCGATCGCCAGCAGCCCCCATCCCGTCAAAAAGCCTAATCCGCCCAGGGGCGCGACGGCTCCCATCCATTTGATATTGGCCAGGCTAAGCACGTATAGGCTGCCAGAAAAGAACACAACCCCCGCCACAAACGCCCAGCCCGAAGCCGTTAGCAATTGGGGAGCCGTTGATGAGGTCAGCAGCAGCAGCGCAATGATTAGCAAAGCCAGCGCGTGATACATCTGATAGCGGATTCCCGTTTCAAAGGTTGCCAGGGCCTTTTCGCTCAGGCTGTTTTTAAGGCTGTGGGTGGCAAAAGCTCCTCCGGCAACCGATAGTCCGCCGAGGATTGCTGCGATCGCCAAAAAGAGTTTTGCCATTGGAGTGCCCAATAGAGTTGGAGAATAAGGTCAATCATATAGCAGTCGCAAGCTCGATTAGAGAGACCACAATATAGCCTGCTTAAGACTGGCTGCTAAGCACCAGAGCCACCTGAGCCCCAACGCTTTCAAGCTGCTGTTTATAATCCTCTGCCAGGGGGCGGGCGGCCCCGCGTTGAATAGGCTGGGGTAAATTTTTAACCAGAGTTTTAACCGCTTTCCACTCTAAACCCGTAATTTGTTGAACGACTTTGACCGCCTCACGCCGCTTATAGACCGGCACAGCCTCCAAAATCACATCAAAGCGATTGTCGGCTGGGCGTAGAAGTTGGGTATTAACGCGGCCCAGATTGAAATAATAGGTAATGCCTCCGGCGTCATCCACATTGAATTCGGCGCTATAGACTCGGGCGCGCTGATTGAGATAAGCGATCGCGGCCTCTCCCGTTAGCCCTGTTTCCATCGAGAATCGGATTGGGGCAATATAGCCCTTGCCCGCTTTGACCAGTTGAAAAAAAATGGCCTGTAGCCGGGCCTGCTCAGCCTGCTGGCTTTGAAGATGGGTATCAAAGGCTAACCACGCGGCAAAACCTACCGCAGGAATGCCCAGCAAAATTCCGCCAGTTATGGTTTCTCGTTTATCAAGCCGTGAGGGGTCAGGATCTAAGGCTGTTTCAACGCTGCGAGCCAGGCACCAAAATCCCATAATCAGCAAAAGCGCCGCCGAGATTTGTCTAACCCGCTTTGTCACCTGTTTCATTAGACTACCGAGTTGCTTCGAGCAGGCGCGAGAAATAAAACTGAGTCTTAGTCATTGCCGTTCGCTGAATGGTCCAACCGTTGGTTGTCAGTACGCGGATAACGTCAGCTTCCCGGTGTAGATAGGCACGCGTCGCTTTGCTTGGGCCTGGGAAAAAGTCACCAATCTTTTTCAACAGGCTGTAAGCCAAGGTTTTCGGAGCAAAACTTAGGATCAGCCGCGACTCCGCCAGGGAACTCAGGTGAGCAATCATATCGGCGGCTTTGTCTTGGGGATAGTGAATTAAGACATCCAAACAAATCACGGTGTGATAATGACCTGTGATGCTTTCTAAGTCTTTTGCCTCGAACGTAGGGATTTGTTCAGAAGAAAGAGCTGATTGAGCCCGCACTTGGGCCTCTTCAACCATTTTCTGAGAGATATCGCTGGCGTATACCTTGGCCCCCGCGGCCCCAAGGGGCAGGCTAAGGCTACCCACGCCGCAGCCTGCATCACAAATAGAGAGCCCAGTTAGATTGCCATCGGCCTGTAGCCAGCCGATTACCGTATCAACGGTCTGCTGGTGTCCCTTGCGAATATCGAGCTGAACTTTATTAACCTCGCCCTCTCCGTAAATTCGTCGCCATCGGTCAAACCCGGTAGCGTTGAAATATTCGCGGACAATGGTCTTGTCGTCGGTAGCTTGGGTCATGGGCTGCGATCGCGGTTCAAAAAGAGGTCACGGTGTTAAATCTTATTACAGCAGTTAACCGCAATATTTTTTTTCGTCACGAAACGAAAAGAACTGCTCCTTTAAACGCTCAGGCGCTGCCAGGTCAGCTGCCTATCGCGTTCTCGCCAGCGCAGGAGGGTTGCGGGCTGACCCACGCCGATGCCGGGTCGCCCTAGCGCCTGGCGCGGCGCTTCCGTGGCCAAAGCGATCGCTTCTGGTACCGAGCACAGGTCCCAGCGCACCAGATTTTTAACCCCCTCTAACAGGGGCAAAGTGGTCCCCGATAGGGTGTCATCGGGCAGGCGAGCCGTGCCTCGAACCACCCGAATCTGCCGCTCGTCCCAGGGATAGGTACCATCGGGCAGCCCCAGCGGGGCCAGGGCATCACTCACCAAAAACAATCCCGGTAGATGATGTCGGCTGGCGTCAAAGCTCAAGTTAGATTGATGTACCGGCAACCCACGGCTTGTACGCAGCAGAATATCCAGCATTGTTGGGCAGACATGTTGACCGTCAGCAATAAAGCCGCAGAAGACGTTTGGATGGGCGATCGCGGCGCCGAGCAACCCGGGTTCTCGGTGATGCAGCCCCGGCATTGCATTAAACGCGTGGGTAACCATCGCCGCCCCCTGATTAAACGCCTGCTGAGCCTGGGCAGCCGTGGCCAAAGAATGGCCCAAACTAACGGAGATACCGCGTTCAATCAGGGCAGCGATCGCGCCTCCGGTCTCATCCAGCTCAGGGGCTAAGGTCACCAGTCGTACCTGAGCTGCAAAGTCCCCCAGCACTTGCGTCATTATCTCCTGGGACAGCGGCTTTAGATGGGCCTCTGGATGAGCCCCCCGCTTTGCCGGATTTAAACAGGGGCCTTCTAAATGAGCTCCCCAGATAGCAGCTTGAGCCTCTTCACCCGCCGGCTGCTGAGCTGCCGACCGCAAGACCCCCAACGCCCGATGAATATTGCTGAGCGCAGTGGTAACCAGAGTTGGCAAAAAAGCATCAATCCCTTGCTGCCAGAGGAAAGAGCCAATTTTACGCAGAACGGGTTCATGGCCCGGCTCTAAGTCTGGAAACGCCCAGCCCAGCGCCCCGTTAATTTGGAGATCGACTCCGCCCAGGGAAATCCAATCTTCTTGCATATTTTGGATAATGCCAAAATGGCCTTGGGTCAAGAAAGATGTCATCGGTTTAATTGCCGTAATCAAGCCGTTTGAGATTTCTACAGCTTGTAGGCCGTTATGGCCAATGACCCGCGCATTTGTAAGCACTTGTAGCGTCATATCTGTTCAGTGACGTGCTGATGTTATCCAAAACACAGTTTAAAATGGCCTTCAACTCTGCCTATTGTCTCACTGCCTGCCTGCCTACTTACGTTCCTGTTTCAACGGATATGCCACCTGTTAACCCTAGCTCCAATTTGACCTTACAGGGTCTCTCAACCAGCGAGTCAAAGAGCGGGCCAAAGAGCAGCCCAAAGAGTAGCCCAGACGTTGGCATTATTATGGGCAGTGATTCTGATTTGCCGACTATGCAGGCCGCGATCGCAATCTGTGAGCAGTTCAGCATTACCCATGAATTCGCCATTGTCTCTGCCCACCGCACCCCAGATCGCATGGTGGACTATGCCAAAACCGCCCATATTCGCGGACTCAAGGTAATTGTCGCCGGGGCTGGTGGCGCTGCCCATCTTCCCGGCATGGTTGCTGCCCTTTCTCCCCTGCCGGTTATTGGCGTCCCGATTCAGACCAGCACCCTAAACGGTTTGGATTCTCTCTACTCAATTGTTCAAATGCCAAAGGGCATTCCCGTTGCCACCGTTGCCATTGGCAACGCTACCAATGCAGGACTACTAGCTGTCCAAATCTTGGCCAGTCATCGGCCCGCACTGCTGGAGCAGGTGCAAGCCTACCGCCATCAGCTCGCCAGCACGGTAATTGCCAAACAGAGCGATCTCAACCAGCAGGGCTACAAAAACTATCTCACCAGCAAACGCCAAACTCAGTCTTCGACAAGCTAAAAACTATCGAAAAACTGCTAATTCATCTATCAAAAGTTGTATTGTATCTTCCGATACAGATTAGCACGGGTCAAAATTGGTGCAATCAATGTGATTTTTGTGTGTTGAAGGAACGTCTGTAGAGATGTCTAAATTAACTCTAAAAAGAAAGCAGCGAGCCAGAAGGCAGAAAACTACCTTCTGGAACGCGAGCGTACCACCTGTTAGTGAAACCGTTCAAAGTCTGTTGGGCAAAAAGTCACTACGCTGGCTGGCCTGTGTCCCACTGGCTTTGGTTGTTATTGGCGTTTGGGGGTTTGCCGCCCACGCCCAAGATGAGGCAATTACCCCTGATAATGTTCAACAAGTTCTAGACAATATTTGGATCACCATCGCGGCAGTTTTGGTGATTTTTATGAATGCAGGTTTCGGCATGCTGGAAACAGGCTTTTGCCGTCAGAAGAATGCCGTTAATATCCTGTCGAAGAACCTAATTGTTTTTGCCCTGGCGACCCTGTCCTACTGGGCCATTGGGTTCTCTTTAATGTATGGTACCGGCGGCAATACCTTGATCGGTGCTGGCGGATGGTTTCTCAGCAGTGCTGACCCGGCAACCTACGGCTTGGAAGAAGGAGCTGGTTTAACAATTCCGGTTTCTTTCCTATTCCAGGTTGCCTTTGCGGCAACGGCTGCAACCATTGTTTCAGGAGCCGTAGCTGAGCGAATTAAGTTTATTGACTTTATTATCTTCAGCGTTTTGCTGACCGGGATTTCTTATCCCATCACGGGACACTGGCTCTGGTCTGGGGCCTGGCTATCAGAAGCAGGCTTCTTGGATTTTGCCGGCTCAACCATTGTTCACTCCGTTGGAGGGTGGGCTGCTTTAGTTGGCGCAGCGATTTTGGGCCCCCGTATTGGTAAATATCAAGATGGCCGGGTCAACGCCATCCCTGGGCACAGCATGACGGCTGCAATGCTGGGCTGCTTAATTTTGTGGATTGGCTGGTTTGGATTTAACCCCGGTTCTGAGCTGGCGGCCAGCTTGGCAGTTCCCTACATCGCTGTTACCACCAACTTGGCGGCAGCGGCGGGCGGTGTGGCTGCCACTGTTACCGCTTGGGTCGTGAACGGTAAGCCTGACCTGTCGATGATTATCAATGGTATTCTGGCGGGCTTGGTCGGAATTACCGCTGGCTGTGACGGGGTCGGCTACTGGGGCGCTGTGATTATCGGCCTGATTGCGGGCGTGATTGTGGTGTTCTCTGTGTCGTTCTTCGACAGCATCAAAATCGACGATCCCGTGGGCGCAGTCTCTGTACACCTGGTTTGTGGCGTTTGGGGAACCCTGGCCGTGGGGTTATTCAATCTAGACACAGGTTTGTTCTTTGGCGGTGGCGTGGCCCAGCTCGGGTCTCAGATTCTGGGTATTGTCTCTGTTGGTGCCTTTACCATAGTCTTTAGCGCTGCCGTTTGGATGCTGCTGAAGGTAACTTTGGGCCTACGAGTCGATCCTGAAGAGGAAATGAAAGGTCTTGATATCTCCGAGCACGGCATGGAAGCCTACAGTGGTTTCTTAAAAGACACCAGCGATATGGGCACGATATCTTAGATCACGCTACCTGTCGCATCATTGGTTAATCTCAAGAGGTAGGGAGTAGTTACGCTGCTCCCTAATTTTTTGACGGATGGTTTTTGACGGGTGTCTTTTTGACGGATGTTTTTTTTGACAGATACTTTTTTGACACGTAATGGCGCTATGGGGCACAAGGCCCAGTGATGAATTGATCGACCCGACGAGTTGGAAAAAGATTGAGCGATCGCAGAGAGTGTTTCAATACCATCTCCGTTACAAATTCCACAACGATGACGTTTTGCCAGACAATAAGG
>JBCDFX010000017.1:0-21528 GCA_039177155.1 Cyanobacteria bacterium P01_H01_bin.119 | reverse complement strand
TTTCAGCACTAGCTCTGGTTTCACGCCAAACATCGCGGGTTTCCACAAGCACAAATCGGCGATTTTCCCTGCTTCCACCGACCCCACATACCGAGAAATACCGTGCATGATGGCTGGATTAATTGTATATTTTGCAACATAGCGTTTGACTCGGGTGTTGTCGTTGCGATCGCTATCTCCCTCGAGCGCTCCCCGCTGCACTTTCATTTTGTGGGCCGTTTGCCAGGTGCGAATAATCGTTTCTCCCACTCGTCCCATGGCTTGAGAGTCGGAGGCGATGGTACTAAAGGCACCCATGTCGTGGAGGATATCTTCGGCAGCGATGGTTTCCCGGCGAATGCGCGATTCGGCAAAGGCCACATCTTCTGGAATGCTGGGGCTTAGGTGGTGACAGACCATCAGCATATCTAAGTGCTCGTCCAACGTGTTGCGGGTGTAAGGACGGGTGGGATTAGTAGAAGAGGGCAGCACATTGGCTTCGCCGCAGACTTTAATAATGTCCGGAGCGTGGCCGCCCCCGGCCCCTTCGGTGTGATAGGTGTGAATCACTCGATTTTTGAACGCGGCAATAGTATTCTCCACAAACCCCGCTTCATTTAGCGTGTCGGTGTGAATGGCAACCTGCACATCAAAATCGTCGGCCACTCCTAGGCAGATATCGATTGCGGCAGGGGTGGTGCCCCAGTCTTCGTGCAGCTTTAGCCCCATAGCCCCGGCCTGTACCTGCTCGGCTAATCCGCTGGGCTGGGCGCTATTGCCCTTGCCTAAAAAGCCCAAGTTCATCGGAAAGGCGTCCGCTGCCTGCAACATCCGCCAGATGTTCCACGCCCCCGGCGTGCAGGTAGTGGCGTTGGTGCCGGTGGCGGGGCCAGTGCCGCCGCCAATCATCGTCGTCACCCCAGAAGCGATCGCGGTTTCAATCTGCTGTGGACAAATAAAGTGAATATGGGAATCGATGCCGCCCGCTGTAACAATCATCCCTTCTCCGGCAACTGCCTCGGTGGCAGGGCCAATAATGATATCCACATTGTCTTGAATGTAAGGATTGCCCGCTTTGCCGATGGTTTCAATTTTGCCGTCTTTAATACCGATATCGGCTTTGACGATGCCCCACCAGTCGAGAATTAGGGCGTTGGTAATCACCATATCGACCGCTCCGTCAGCGCGGGAAATCGGAGACTGGCCCATGCCGTCACGGATCACTTTGCCGCCGCCAAATTTTACTTCGTCGCCGTAGACGGTGTAGTCTCGCTCGACTTCGATAATTAGCTCGGTATCGGCTAGCCGCAGGCGATCGCCCACCGTAGGGCCAAAGGTTTCTGCATAGGCGCGGCGATCCATCCGGTAGCTCATAGAGTGCTCCTGACCAACATCGCCCCTCATTATAGGGAACTAAAAGGCTGGGGAACTAAAGGATGGAGCCAGCAGACTAAAACTGTAGTGCTAATATCCCAAACTTGATTTGGGGCACAGGCTTGCTGTTGCGCGTATCCCTATTTTCTTTGCATCCTATGAAACTTTTCCTTAGAGCCTCTCTACTGATAAATGCTGGACTGTTAACCGCAGTAGTTTGTATGGTGGCCAAACCAACCTTGAATGCCAGTGCCACAGCGACGGGGCTACAGTGGTTGCAGGGCACAACAGACGGGGCTTCGGGGCTGAAGCAGGAGAGCGATCGCAGCGGCGTAGACTTTCTGTGTCACCCCCGCCGGGATGATTATATCGAGGCCGGGGCCAGATTTTTGGAACTACAGCTTGATTTGGCCGAGACCCAAGCCACTCTGCTAGATAGCGTGAAAAATACCCTGAAAACCAGCACTCGCGATTCTTTAACGTCCCTGTGCGCCGATTTGACCACCAACGCAGTGACCTCGGCCCCCGACAAACTTACCCAGTATCAAGACTTAGCGCTTGCAGCTGACGCTATTTTTAGCGATGTTCGTCCCGCATTTGAGGGCTTTTACGGTTCCCTCTCAAATACTCAGCAGCAGCGCCTCGACGATATATTTACCCGCGAATAACAAAAAAACTGAAGCAGATTTGTCCCAAAACAGGTTAAGCAGGATACCCTTAGCACAGTTTCCTTACGCTGTGCCAGTCGGCTAAACGAGGATTATGGAGCCTGTTGTGCCCTTGCGGGCGATCGCGTTTCAATGTTTATTTTTGCTGGTGGCGATCGCCTTAGAAGCGGCGGTGCTGCGGCAAAAGTTGCGCCTGCCCTTCAAAACCAGTATTGAGTATGCTGCCTCTGTCAATTTGCTGACGGCCAGTTTGGGCTGGTTTGTGCTGCTGGCCCTTGAGCCCATCCTGCCCCAGGGCGTGCAGCAACAGTTGATTAGCTATGTTTTATTCGATCGCTTTTTTGGCGAAAGCTGGAACACCAGCGTTGTTGTCTGGCTGTTGGCAGCGGCAGTGCTGGCGTTTTTTGGTACCTTTTTGACCAAGCTCAAAGGGCTAGATGCGCTGCGATGGCTGCTCAACGAGCAGCCCCAGTCGAGCCAATCTCAATTGACCAGTCGCCAAGAGCGCTACGGGCGTGCGCGCAGAGGGCGTATTGCGATCGCTGCCCCGTCTCGTCAGGCTCTAGCGGTGCTTCAGGCAAATGCCCTGAGCTTTAGCGCAATTTTACTGCTGCTGCTGCTGCGAACGAGTCTGGTGTCTATTGGTGATTTGAGCTAACTGTGACTCACGTTAACCGTGGACGCGGCTTTTCTCTGATAATCTTGCTAATTCTGAAATAGCCCATGCGAGACATCCTGCTTCGCCTTATTAAGGCTCTCAAACCGGTCCAGTTTATCTGTTGGCAAACCCTATTTTGGCTGGGAGCGGCAGGGTTGGGGGGCACTTTTTTGGTGCAGCGGCTAGGGGTACAAATTGACTCGGAAACTCTAAATATCATCATCTCCGTTAGTTGGCTATTGGCAACCATTGGCGGCGGCTGGGGCGCATTAATCGTGCTGTCGCCAGGAGACTACTACTCTTGGAAGACGGTGCTGTTACTCAGCCTGTTTTCCTGGGGCACATCCCTACTGGCAAACGCTGTAGACGCCAGCCGATTTACCATATTTCTGCTTAGCACCTTTAGCTGGATCTTTCTCGCGATCGCCGCTGGGTGGGGATGCCAAGAGAAAAATTTCAATCTTTTGGGAATGCCCCTAAGTCCGTGGGTCAGCGGCGCAATTGTCTGCTGGTTTGCACTAATGACCTGGAATCCAGATGCCAACTGGGTTCCGGCTTTAGTCGTGTGGCCGCTGGTTTCGGCAGCGATCGCCACGGTGCCTAATTTTGTGGACTGGGATATGACCCTCAAACGGCCCCCAATGGCCCGCCGGCAGCAGCTGGTGCTGCTGGTTGCCTTTAGTCTGCTGCTGAGCGGATGGCTACAGTTCCACTTTCGAGTGCAGCAGTGGCTCACCAACTATCCCAGCCTGATGGCGGACGACTTTCGCCACAGCGAGTTTGTTTATGTGCTGCCCAACCAGCAGATGAATTTGTCCAAAGGTGTGCCCCTGCTCTCAGCGGCAGAAAATGGCCTTAGCGCCAATCTAAACGATGTGCCCTGGCCCCGGGTTGAGCGCTGGCTGCTTAACCTAGACGAACAGATAGAGCTGCTAGAGCAGTCGGCCAAGGACAATATCAGTGCGGTAGCCGAGCAGCGGTTTTGGGGGCTTCAGGCCATACCGTTGGCTGCTGGAGACGGCTATGATCTACGACTAAGGGCTGTCTGGACGGGGCCAACCTCCGAATCCAACGGCTATTTTATAGAAAAGTCTTGTCAAATTCGCCCCCGCCAGCAAGCTGTTGCAGCTCCGGCAGTGCCCCGCCCTGGAACCGTCGATGGAGCCGAGCAGCCGAATCTGGCCCTGTTTGGCGGCGTCGAATGTGATTTGCAAACCGATTCTTACTGGGGCGTCCCCAGTGTTTAGCAAAACCTATGGGTCTGTCTCGAATTTGGGTTATCGCCAGTACCGTCTTTTGGGAAGTTATCCGCGATCGCATTCTTTATTTGGTGCTGCTATTTGCGGTGCTGTTGCTGGCGGCATCGGTTATGCTACCGGAGGTCTCCGCAGGCGCTGAGGACAAAATCACCCTAGATTTAGGGCTGGCGGGCATTAGCCTATTTGCCCTGGTGGTGACCACCTTTATCGGCACCGGGCTAATTAACAAAGAAATTGAAAAGCGTACGGTGCTGGTGCTAATTGCCAAGCCCGTTAGCCGCAGCGAGCTGATTGTGGGTAAACATATTGGGCTGGTGCTGGTGCTCGCCGTGCTAATGGCGTCTCTGACCGCGATTTTGGCAGGGGTGCTGGCGCTCCACCAAATTCCCTACCCTGTTCCCAGCGTGCTGCTGTCGATTCTGTTTACGTTTTTTGAAATGGTGCTGCTCACCGCCGTTGCCATTTTGTTTGGGGTGTTTACCAGTTCGCTGCTGGCGACACTGATGACCTTTGCCGTGTACCTGATGGGGCACCTCAGTCAAGATTTAGTGGCTCTAGGGCAGCTTAGCGAAAATCCGGGGCTGCAGCGGATCACCAACGGACTCTATTTGATTTTGCCCGACCTAGAGCGATTCAACTTTCGCAATGAGGCCATTTACGGCATGGAACTTTTGCCCTCTCCCTTAGAAATGTTGAGCCACGTGGGATACGGCATTCTCTATACGGTGCTGCTGTTAGCGATCGCGATATTTGTTTTCTCTCGCCGCCAGTTTTAGAGAGGCATAATCAAAATAAATAGTATGCATAAAGAGAGCTAAAGAAGTCTCTCTTCTCATCCTATCGATACATTTACATCGATGAATTTATATCGATAGTCGGTGTTTTGAGTGTGTAGTTTTTATTAAGATTTTAAAACATTCAAACATATTTATAACGTCGGTTAGATTGCTTGCTGCATCCAATATTGGGGATGTGGTCGATGCTTAGTGTTCCTGGAGCGGTCAATATAAGAGCGATCTGACTTGCAGCCTCGTTGTAATGGTTTTTTTGGCTGCTTTAGACGCTTTGCCGCAAAGGATAAAAAAGTCTTTAACCATGGCTGACACAATATCTCCAGACCCCCTAGACAGCAGCAACAGCTTTTTTGTTGTTGGCATTGGTGCATCGGCTGGCGGGGTACAAGCCTTGGAGTCTTTCTTTGACAGCCTGCCCGAACGCCCAAACGGAGCATTTGTGGTGGTTCAGCATCTATCGCCCAACCACCCCAGCATGATGACCGAAATTCTCCAGCGGCAGACCACATTGCCGGTGGAAAAGATTAAAGATCGGACGCTGTTAGAGCCTTCTAAAGTTTATGTATTGCCCCCCCGCAAAACCTTAACTTTTGAAAATAAACGCTTCCGCTTGGAAAATGCTGCGGACGTTCCTCATAGCACTATCAATCGATTCTTTGAGTCTTTGGCTGAAAGTTGGGGAGCGCGCACTATTGCTATTTTGCTCTCTGGCACCGGCAACGACGGCACTCAAGGCATTCAAGCCGTTAGTCGCGCGGGTGGAATTGCCCTAGTGCAGTCTCCAGAGACGGCCCAGTTTACCAGCATGCCCAGCAGCGCCATTCCTTCAGGGCTTGTAGACGAAGTGCTCTCGCCCCAGGATTTGGCTCAGACAGTCTGTGAACTGATTCGGTTCTCAGATAGTTTCCCAAATCTGACTATTAATGATGCCAGCTTAATCAGCCCTAATGAACTCCAGAGTGTGCTGGACATTTTGGCTGATCGCGAAAAAATTGATTTTTCTCATTACAAGCCCACTACTCTCAGCCGCCGTATTCATCATCGCTGTGCGCTGACTCGTAAAGGAAGTGTTCGCGAGTATGCTCAATTTCTAGCAACTTCCGAAGAAGAACAAAAACTTTTGCGACAAAATCTTTTGATTGGCGCTACCTGCTTTTTTCGGGATGCTGAAGCTTGGAATATTTTGCAGCGGGATATCTTGCCGTGCTATATCGACGAACTTGATGAGGGAGAGCAGCTACGCGTCTGGGTCTCGGCCTGCGCTACGGGCGAAGAAGCCTACTCCATGGCAATTATTATTGATGAGTTAGTTCGGCAGTCTGGAAAAAATATTCAGGTCAAAATCTTTGCAACTGATTTAGATACCAATGCCTTGGAAACTGCGGCCCAGGGAATATATCCCGAAGATATTGTCAACGATATTTCACCTGAGCGCCTTGAGCGGTATTTTGACGATGGAGACAGCCATTATCGAGTAAAGCCGTGGCTGCGGGAAATGCTAATTATTGCTCCCCACGATCTGACTAAGAATGCAGGTTTCTCCAAGATGCACCTGGTGAGCTGTCGTAATGTGCTGATTTACATGCAGCCCCGCCTGCAAAATCAGGTGCTGCGACTGTTGCACTTTTCCCTTGCATCTAAAGGAACATTATTTTTAGGCAGCTCCGAAACTTTAGGCTCTCTAGCGGAAGAGTTTGACCTTATCAACGCTAAGTGGAGACTATTTCAGCGGCGACGAGATAGCCGCCTCTCCCTAGCCCCTATTGGCCGGCAGACTATTTTTAATCCGCTTAAGACGTCCAGACCGACTAAGACTCAGCAGCACCAGTTTGATCAGCTTTTAGATGAGGTTTTCAAACTGTGTTTGCCTGAGCGACGAGTGTCCTGTTTTTTGGTCAGCTCTGACAACAGGCTGCTGCGCCTATTTCACAATTCTGCTAATTTGCTTCGGCTCCCGGTCGGCGAGGTGGGCTTAGAAGTTCCCGAAGTTGTGCATTCGGCCCTAAAGCTTCCCCTAAGTACAGCGCTGCACCGGGCGCGACGAGACGATAAACCTGCACTCTACACCGGAATCAAGCTGGAACAAGATAACGAGGAGATTAGCGTAACGATGCGGGTGAGTACTGACAGTAGCCATCTTGTCAGCAATCCTATCGATCAAAAAATGATTGTGGCGCTAGAGATCGAATCTGCACAGCCGCTCTCTACCACCGTACCGCGCTTTGATTTAGATGAAGAAGCGGCTCAGCAAATCACAGAGTTAGAGTACGAACTTCAGCAAACTCACGAAAATCTGCAGGTCATCATCGAGGAGCTAGAAATAGCCAATGAAGAGCAGCAGGCGACCAACGAAGAGATGCTGGCCTCAAACGAGGAGCTGCAGAGCACCAATGAAGAACTGCAGTATGTTAACGAAGAGCTCTACACCGTTAATGCTGAGTATCAGACCAAGATCCAAGAGTTGACGCAGCTCAACAACGATATGGATAGCCTGCTCTACAGCACCAACATTGGTGTAGTCTTCCTCGATGCCGATTTAAATATTCGGCGGTTTACGCCAGCGACAACTCAGGCCATTAATATCAAACTCGCTGATATCGGTCGTCCAATAGCTGATCTCACCACCAACTTAGACTGTCCAGAACTGCTAGAAATTTTGCAGCAGGTTAATCGCACTAGCGAGCCTTATGAGCGGGAAATTCGTCTAAGCGAGAGCTTTGAGTATGTACTGATGCGGGCCAATCCCTATCTGCGCAATCGCCGAGAACCTGGTGGTGGAGTGGTATTAACCTTTGTCAATATCAGTGAGCTACGGCGCGTCCGAGATCAACTGGCGGAAAATAACAAAATTTCTGAGCGACTGTATGAGTCCAGTCCTGCGGGACTTTGCTTGCTCGATGGCCAGCTTAAATACATCAAAATCAACCCAGCCCTAGCTGCCATCAACGGCGCATCGGTAGAAGAGCATTTGGATAAAACAATCTACGAAGTGGCCCCCGATGTTGCTAAAAACGTTGAGCCGCTGCTGCGGCAGGTTATTGAGACTCGGAAGCCTATTGTCAATGTAGAAATTCACGGTATGACTCCTGCCGAGCCGGGGGTCGAACGGCACTGGCTGGCCAGCTATTATCCAGTCGATTTTTCACGGGATGGTTACGGGGTTGGGGCCGTAGTGGTCGAAATCACATCACAGGTGAAATATGAGCAGGCGCTGATTGAAAGTCAGTCCCGCCTGCTGGAGGCTCAGCAATTGGCTGATACGGGCAATTGGATCATTCAGCGACCCGCAGACGGCAACTGGATGACGGCACCCATGGAGTGTTCAGACTATTTGAACCGCATTTTTGCAAGCTCAGTCGTGATGGCCAGCCCTAATCTGGCGACTTTGCTGGCGATGTGCGATCTGTCAGATAGATCCGCTTTGCAAATGGGGCTCAAACAGCTAATTGAAGCGGGCCAGGCTTTAAATTTAGATATTCAGAGTCATAGAGCAGATAATCGAGGTCAGCGATCGCTGAGCATCCTTGGGCGAGTAACCCGCGACGCAAACGGTGATATTCAAACTATTTATGGCACCGTTGCCGACATTACCAGCCGAAAGCAATATGAGCAGCAGCTACTAGAAAAAAATGCCGCCCTAGAAGAGGCGATCGCAGTGGCTCAAGTTGCAGACTCTCAAAATCAGGCTAAGAGCGAGTTTTTGGCTAATATGAGCCATGAAATCCGCACGCCGATGAATGCCATTCTGGTAGCTAATCAGCTGCTGCAGAAGACTCAGCTTACTGCTAAACAACGAAAATTTCTAGATACCTTAAATAACAACAGTCAACGCCTCTTGAAGTTGATTAATGAGGTGCTCGATCTCTCTAAACTAGAGTCTCAAAAGATTCAGCTTGAAATGCGATCTTTTCGAATAGATTGGGTTTTGGCAAACCTCTCCAGTCTATTTCTAAGTTCGGCTCAGGTTAAGGGTATCTCCTTGATCTTTGAAGCTTCTCCCTCTGTGCCTCAGAAAGTCATCGGTGACGACTTTCGGCTACAGCAGATGCTCAGCAATTTAATTAGCAACGCTATAAAATTCACGCCATCCGGTCAGGTCGTTGTTTTCGTTGACTGTGTAGATACTATTGACTTACCTGAAGGTGCGCCTAAGCATTCTGTTGTGCTTCGCTTCAGCGTTCAAGATACGGGAATTGGTGTTGCCCCTGAAAATCGAGAGAAGCTTTTCCAGCCCTTTTTGCAAGCAGATAGCTCTACAACTCGCCAATTTGGCGGGACGGGATTAGGATTGACCATTTGCCGCCGCATTACCGAGCTGATGTCAGGGAAGATCGGGGTTGATAGTGCCCTTGGTGGAGGGGCAACCTTCTGGATTGAAATTCCTTTTGAAGTTACCCAAGAGATTAACGTTTCTCTTAAATCTGAGGCTAATTCTGATGCAGTAATAGGGGAGCAGGCGCAACTCACTCATGAAAGTAGCGACAGCCAGCCCGTCAGCAGCGCTAAAATTTTAGTCGTTGAAGATTATATTGACAGCCGCGAACTGATGTTATTGCTTTTGGAAGATTTTGGTTATGGGGGTGAACCGGCCACTGACGGTCAGGATTGCCTAAAGCAGCTTGCCAATACTCACTATGATTTAATTTTTATGGATTGCCAAATGCCAGTTATAGATGGTTATGAAACGACCCGGCAAATTCGGCACCAGCAGAAGGACGGGCAGCGATCAATCATTGTGGGACTAACCGCCCATGCCATGGTAGGCGATCGCGAAAAATGTTTAGACGCTGGCATGAATGATTATTTGACCAAGCCCGTCATGGAAGAAGATTTGTTGGAAATGCTTCAAAAGTGGCTGCCGTAGATATTGCCTCTGTAGATATTGTCGCTATAGATATTGCTCTGGTGAGACTGCTTACCAAAGCGAGTATCGCTGGGGTCATGCTTGCGAAAGCAATTGGATTAGCACTATGGCTTGACAAAAGGCTTACAGTAGAGAAAATGCGATTGCCAGTTATGGCCCCTTTACGATGGTTTCAACTTTTTACCGCGTTGGTTTAACAGTTTTACTCGGCATCGGCATCGCTACGGGCTGGGGCTGCACCCAGGCCAGCCAGCCGCCAGACCAGGCCGCCACAGATGAAGCTCAGCCTGAAGCTGCCCCGGCTGAATCAGATGCGCCGGAGGCCGCATCCGATCCGCAGGCTGAATGGGAGGCGCAGCAGGCCCAGGTTGCTGAAGTCCTAGAGACCAAAAGCCGCGACGAACTGATCAGCAGTTCTCCTACTAAAGGCAACGCCGATGCGACCGTCGTGGTCTATAAATTTTCAGATTTTCAGTGCCCTTTCTGCGCGATTGCGGCGGCGGACATGAAAGGCTTTGTCGATGGGCGCGACGATGTACTCTACGTCTATAAGCACTTTCCGCTTAACAGTATTCATCCCGAGGCTACACCGGCTGCCAAAGCCGCCTGGGCCGCCCAGCAGCAGGACCAATTTTGGCTTTATCACGACGGCCTGTTTGCCTATCAAGATCGTCTGGGAGAGGCATACTACGTTGAGCTAGCCGAGCAAATTGGATTGGATGTCGAGCAGTTTAACCGCGATCGCAATAGCGAAGCTGCTGCTCAAGCCGTGGCCGAAGACTTGGCTTTAGCAGAGGCGCTAGAGCTTCCCGGCACCCCTGCTTTTGTGATGAATGACCTGCTGATACCCGGCGGTGCGCCCCTAGAGTTTTTTAATGAAGCTGCGGATCGACTTAAGGCGTACGACGAGTCTCAGCCCTGACGTTAATCCAAGTCAGGGTTAGCTCGCCGAATTATTGATGATAGGGCGCTAAATCCGATGGTTAAAGAGCAATTATCACACGGCATCCGCCGGGCCGATTTGATTTTGGCTTACACTTTTCTGCGCGTCATCATCGGGGTGAATTACTTTAACCATGGCGTGACCCGCATCGGAAACATCCCTGCCTTTATGGACTCAATGGTTTCCGCCATGGAAGGGGCGTGGATGCCGGAGGTTCTAGTTCGCATCAACGCTGCTTTGGTGCCTCCAGTCGAGCTGATTATTGGCGTGCTGCTGATTTTAGGGCTCTTTACTCGCGGTGCACTGATTGCCTGTCTGGTATTGATGCTTATTTTGATGTACGGCGTCACTATTGTCCAAAACTGGGGCGCAGCATCTAGTCAGCTGATTTATGACATCGTGCTGGTTGCCCTGCTGGCGGGCATTGGCTTTAATCAAGTCTCCTTAGATCGGCAAATCTTTAACAAGCGGCAGTAAGGGCGCGATCGCTGCTAATTTTCAACCCGTGTCATCGTCAACTGATGACACCATATTGCTCTCTAAACTTGGCGACTGACTTAACGATTCCTATGTGTGATTGATGGCCAGTAACTTGATAGCCAGTAACTCGACAACCAGTGATACCAATTCTCCAAGCTCTCGCTACATTTGACTGGCTTTCTCCCTCAGGGAGACGCGATGCGAACGACTCCGCGGTTCGGCTGAGCTCACCGTCGAAGCCTCAGCCATCGTCCCCTGAGCGGAGTCGTTGGCTTTGCCGCCCCAAAGGGGCTAGGGGGATATGTGTAGTTCGATTTTATGGAATTGGTATGACCTAATAATTGGTGATTTATGAACTTGCGCAGATACCAAAGGCTAGCCGGACTGGGGATTATACTGACGATCGCGATCGCCTGCGCTCCAGCCCCCGACTCACCACCTCCAGAAGTCTCGAACGACCCTAGCGTGCCTACCATTGAAACTGAGGCGGCTGAACCCGATTTAGCCTTACCATCCGATACCGTTGCCGTTACCGCAGTGACCGTTAGCGGTGAACCGGGCAGCTATCAATTTGAGGTGACCCTTAGCAGCGCCGATACGGGCTGCGACGCCTATGCCGACTGGTGGGAAGTTATCACCCCCGACGGTGAACTGCTCTACCGCCGGATTCTGGCCCATAGCCATGTAGAGGAACAGCCGTTTACCCGCAGCGGAGGTCCGGTTGCGATCGCGCCGACTGACACCGTGATTGTGCGCGGCCACTTTGCCAGCCAGGATGTGACTCAAACCGGCTATGGGGCGATCGCCCAGCAGGGCAGCGTCAGCGGTGGGTTTGAGCGCGTCGAATTTGATCAGCCCGTTGCCGCTGCGATCGCTGCTCAGCCGCCCTTACCCAGCGGCTGCTCATTCTAACGATTTCTTCCGATTCTCCCGAACCACTGGAAAACCGGATAAAGTAAAGGAGTGTAAACATTGGTCTCAGATAAGGCAACCGTTCCATGCGCGTGATTTTGATGACAGGTAAAGGAGGTGTCGGCAAGACGTCAGTGGCCGCGGCCACGGGTCTCCGCTGCGCCGAGCTGGGCTATAAAACCCTCGTTCTCAGCACCGATCCAGCTCACTCCCTAGCTGATAGCTTCGATCAGGAACTTTCCCACGAACCCCATCAGGTAAAGCCCAATCTCTGGGGTGCTGAACTCGACGCTCTAATGGAGCTTGAAGGAAACTGGGGCGCGGTTAAACGCTACATTACCCAAGTGCTGCAGGCCCGAGGTCTCGATGGTGTCGAGGCTGAAGAACTGGCAATTTTGCCCGGCATGGACGAAATCTTCAGCCTGGTGCGGATGAAGCGTCACCATGATGAAGGTGAATTTGATGTGCTGATTATCGACTCTGCGCCGACAGGCACCGCTCTGCGTCTGCTCAGTTTGCCAGAGGTCGCCGGCTGGTATATGCGCCGCTTCTATAAACCACTGCAGTCAGTCTCTGCTGTGTTGCGCCCGATTGTGGAGCCGCTGTTTCGCCCGGTGGCCGGGTTTTCCCTGCCCAATAAAGAAGTGATGGACGCCCCCTACGAATTTTATGAGCAGCTCGAAGCGCTGGAAAAGGTGCTAACCGATCCAGCCAAAACCTCGGTGCGGCTGGTTACTAATCCTGAGCGTATGGTGATTAAAGAATCTCTGCGGGCCCATGCTTATCTAAGCTTGTATAACGTCGGCACGGATCTGGTAGTGGCAAACCGGATTATTCCCGATGCCGTAGCCGATCCCTTCTTCCAGCGGTGGAAAGAAAATCAGCAGCAGTACCGCCAAGAAATTCACGAAAACTTCCATCCCTTGCCTGTTAAGGAAGTGCCCCTCTATTCAGAAGAAATGTGTGGACTAAAGGCCCTAGAGCGGCTAAAAGAAACGCTCTACGGTGAGGAAGACCCGGCCCAGGTTTACTACAAAGAAACCACTCTGAGGGTGATCCAGCACGACGACCAGTACAGCTTAGAAGTGTATTTGCCCGGCATTCCCAAGGATAAAGTGGAGCTCAGCAAAACCGCTGATGAACTCAACATTCGCATCGGTAATCATCGCCGCAACCTGGTGCTGCCCCAAGCCTTAGCAGCTCTTAACCCGGCTGGCGCCAAAATGGAAGACAGCTATTTAAAGGTGCGGTTTGCACAGTAGCGTCGTCTTTAGCCGCCCTGGCTATCGACCGCTTTAGGGGCTAAAGCAGATACGGTCTTCTGCTGAGAGCTTGTGAGAGCCGCAAATAAAGCTTCGTAGGACTCAATCGCCTGGTTGAAAGAATAGGTCGTTTCAGCGTGATGCCGTCCCTGACGACCTAAGGCTTCTAACCGTTGCGGATCGTGATACAGGCTTAAAATCGCTTTGGATAGTTCTGAGGGATCTTCGGGAAGCGTGACAAGTCCTCCGCCGCTTTTGCGGACGGCTTCGGCAGCAGTGCCATTGCTGGGCACAGCGGCCACAATCGGGCGTCCGCTGGCCAAAAGCACCTGGGTCTTAGAGGGCATATTGAAGCCCACAACATTTTTTTTCTGCATAATTAGCCCCATATCAGCCGCCGCCAACATTTCCGGCAGCTTTTCCCGAGGGGCAAAAGGACGCAGTATCACATTGCTAGCTCCAAGCTCCTGACGCAGCAGATCCAGCTCAGCCAGCTGGTTCTGCTCACCCACAATCACAAAGACTATATCGGGCCGATCTTTCAAATAAACCGCTGCTCGAATAATGGTGCTAATGCCTTGGGTGCGGGCAATATTGCCGGAGTACATCACCACAAATTTGTCACCCAGCTGATTTTCTTGACGAAAGGCATTTTCGTACTTAGGCAGCGGACGGATAAAGTTAATGTCTACCCAGTTTGGAATGCAGGTGATTTTGTCGTTGGGAACGCCTTTACTCAATAAGTTACGGGTGAAGCCGTCAGCAATAACGCTAACGTGGGTTGCACTGGCGTAGGCAAATTTTTCTAGGATTTCAAAGACGCGAATCGCCACTTTATTGGTCAAAATGCCGGTATGGACGGCGGCTTCCGGAATAATGTCTTGCAGATTCAAGACGACTGGGCAGTTGTAGATAGACTTAATCAGCGCCACTGGAATTGAGGCCAGCAGCGATGGACTAGGGGACAAAATCAGGTCGGGCCGCCATCCCCGCAGCGCCTGGAAAAAACTCAGCAGCACAAAGCTCCCGTCTAGCATTATCCGGGTGACTAGTCCTGGGTTGGGTCGAATCGCGACATAGCAGCGCTGTATCTGTACGCCGTTGCGTTCTTCGTTGACATACAGTTTGCCGCGATAGTCTGGATAGATTTTGCGCTCCGGATAGTTGGGCATGGCGGTAACCACCCGCACGTCATGACCTCGGGCAGCCAACCCTTCAGCAAGTTCGGTCATTAGGGGGGCAATGCCAATGGGCTCAGGATGATAGTTGTAAGAATAAATCAGGATGCGCATAAATTCCCAATAACGTAAATAATGGGCGGACAATGTTCAGAAATAGGCAGTGCTGCTGCCGCAACCTTGAGAGAATGTCCCCAAAGGTGATGTACCCTACTGCATTTACATGATCTAGCGTAATCACAGCGCTCGCTGTGTCATTGTTATTTACAAGTCACTTCAGCAAATCTTCAGCAAGCTCCAGACTTATATGAAAAAGCCTCAAGAATCTATGAAAAAGCCTCGAGAATTTTGTTCCTCTAGGCGCTGCTGTACTTAAAGTTTGCCCACGCCTGTTTGTAACAGCAACTCCGTTAAAGTACTGAATTTAAGACTTATGACTCAATCCTCCTCAACTTGGAATCTGGCTCAATTTATTGAGACGCTTGGCTTTTTTGGAGAAGTTCCCTTCTTGGGCAATATCCGCTGGCTACAGGCACTATTTGGACAAACAGCAATGCTTCCTCAACTCTCTACCCCCAGCTATTCGGCGATCGCGGTTGTTTTAGTCATCGGCGGACTGTCGCCGACTGGACAGGCTGTAATCAAGGGGCTGAGGCATAACGGGCTGCGCGTACGGGCGGTGGTGCCTCACCTGCCTAATGGCCGCGCGATTTTGGGTGACGGGCCGGAGCTTGTGGTGGGCGATTTGCAAGATCCAGGGTCGCTCTCTGACTACGACCAGCAGCAAATTCTCCAAACGGTTGGTGCGATTGTTTACTGCGGTGGGGAGGCGATCGCGCCGATTGAGCAGTTCCAGGCTCAATGGGCTGAACCGTTGGAGGCATCCGCGGCGATCGCCGCGGCGATATTTGATTTCACCCAGCCCAATGCTGATGTTTCTGACATTTGGGGTGCCCTAGACGATGTGGTGATGGGCGGCGTTAGCGCCAGCGGTCTCAGGCAGCAGGGGCAACTTGCCAGCTTTAATGGCCAAGTATCAACGGCAAATTCTGGCGGCTTTACCTCTATTCGCACTCGCAATTTAGAGCCGCCTTTAGATTTCAACTCCTGGACGGGGATTCAGCTCACCGTGCGAGGAGACGGCCAGCGCTACAAATTTATTCTGCGAGATAACGGCGGCTGGGACGCCCCTGCCTACTGCTGCTCCTTTGACACCCAGGCGGACACCTGGCAAACCCTACAGCTGCCGTTTGAAGCATTTATCCCCACCTTTCGGGCCAAAACCCTTCCTGATGCACCCCCGGTGCAGCCCGACCACATCTATTCCCTACAGGTAATGCTGAGCAAATTTGAATATGATCGACAGCTTAATCCCTCTTTTTCTCCTGGCCCGTTCAAGCTAGATATGCAAACCATCGGCGTTTATCGACACTCCAAAGGGTTGCCTTGGGTAACTGCCAAACCTGCACCCTCATCTGAAGTGCCCCAAACAGAAGCAGCGGCTGCGCTGGAGGCAGACCGCTGCGTTCAACAGGTGATTGACCAGTTTAAAGAAATGCCATAACAACAGCATTGAGCACTCGATTCGCCTAGCCCAGGCCGACACTAATCGACCTGACGGATGGGTTGAGGAATCACTCGGTACAGAATGGTGTAAAGCACGGCAGCGCTGATAATTCCGTTGACGGGGCCAATGCCGATATTGGCGTTGCCGGTTAAATAGGCGATCGCCGACGCTGCAACATAGGCAATCACGCCAGCCCAGTTAAATGCAGGCAGCTTTGCGCTTAGTAGGGGAAACTCTCCCTGATGACGCAGCCAGTAGTCCACCATGATAATGCCACCAACGGGCGGAATTACCGTGCCCAAAAAGATTAAGTAGGTCGGCAACAGTTCGTAGATACCTGCCAAGGTTAACACCAGAGCAAAGGTGGCCCCGCCCAAAACAAATAGGTGGCGCTTAGGCGTACGGAACATATTTGAGCCCGCCACGGAAAACGCATAAATCGTATTATCCTGGGTTGTCCAAACATTCAAAATCAATAGCACCACGCCGCCGACCAAAATGCCCTGGGTTGCCATCGCCATAATTAGATCTTGGCTGCCGTAAACCAAGGTACAAAAGGCTCCCGCAAACACCAAAATACCGTTGACCAACATAAACGCCGACAGTGTACCGATCACTGCGTTCTTGCCAGTGTTGGCAAAGCGGCTCCAGTTCGTCGCCTGGGTGCCACCTGAGATAAAGGTGCCAATCACAATGGCCAGGGCGGCACCGACGCTAAGCTCCCCAGAGGGAACGATTGCATCCGCTGCGCCATAATCCCGGAAAGCCAGAAAGAGGCTAATGGCCACCAAAACTAGCATTGCCGGCACTGCCAAGCGGCTGAGCCAGTCAATGGCCCGGTAGCCAATATAGGCGGTTGCACAAAATCCGTAGTTAAAGAAAATAACCAGAGCCACATAGAGGATGCCGCTATCCGGCAGTCCTAAAATTTCCATCAGCACTTGAACAATAATGGCGGTGGTAAAGGCATACCAGCCAATTTGGGTAAAGCCCATAATGAAATCTACCCACCGTGAACCCAAATCGCCAAAGCTAAACCGAGCCATCAGTACGGTGGTTAGGCCGCTCTTACAGGCGATATAGCCCAGTGCCGCGCAGTAGGAGCCCAAAATCAAATTGCCCAGCACAATCACCAACATTAGTGTCGGAACATTAAAGGCTGGCCCAATGGCTCCACCTGCAAATAGGGTTGTTGACGTGAGCGCAAATCCCATTAGCAATAGCGCCAGCGACCAAAACGGTTTGCGCGCTGAGGCCGGCACTGCGCTGAGGGGAAAATCTTCTCCCGCTTGAGAACGATCCACCAGTTGATTATCTAACTGCGGATCAGACGAAATGCTCATGGCTAGCTATCCCGAAATAAATTCAATCCATTGTGAATTATTGTTGGGGCAATAGGATGTATAAAAGGTATCGCAAATAACTTTCACAGCACCTTGTGGGTATATTCATGCTGTTTAACGTTGTCCTCAACCCGAACAATATGGTCGGCATTGAGAATTCGCTTGCGCTCGGTGGAGTAGTTCACCTCGCTGGTACAGGTGCCGGGCGGGACTAAAGACTTTGCCACAGGACGGGATTGATAGGTTCTGGCTGCAGCAAAGGCACGGCTAACAAAATCAGGGCAAAAGTCCGCCGCCTCAGCCATGTCGGCAAAGCGCCGGGGACTGTCTCCGCTGACCACTTGTTCTAGCGTTAAACCGTGCAGGCTCTGATAGGCCGTCGGCACACCCTTAAACAGCGCTTCTAGGTAGGCTGACGGGACGGGTTCTGCCACAGTTACCGGGCTAATTTCGCCATCCGCTCGGACAAAGCAGGTCGCCAGTCCAACAACAACGTAGGCGTCTGCCATCAAATCGGGGGCAGCGGGAAAGGAAGCGATCGCATGAGTCATGGAAATTGATGTTGTCCTAAGCACTGTGGGCATTTTAGCTTGAGCCAGAGATGCAGCCGAAGGGCTGTGAGAATCCGTCACAAAAGAGAGAAATTCCGTTTTTTTACGGTTGGGGGAACTCAGCCGGGATGGGAGTATTCCGGCAGGGTTTGGATATGCATTAGGGGTATATCAGTGTTATCTACAGTCTTTTCGGCTTTGTATAGACAGCTTGATAAGTTGCACAGTTCTCCTGAGCTGTTGCCCCAGAACTTGCAACACTAGCGTCAACCTTTCCTTATTTAGGCAGCGAGAAGTTTGGGAGCTTTACCATGACGATTGATCCATCGCATCACTCGCAAAATCATCGAACCGTCAACCTAGCCAATCTCAACCTAGCCAATGTAGGCTGGTCGGCTATTGGCGGCGCTGGCTCAGCTCCCGCTTCTGGCGCCCTACGAGACACCGCTGCTGCTGATAAACAGACAGCCGGCCCGATAAAGCACAGGCTTAACCTGCCCCAGTCGTTGATGCGGCAGATGGCGCTTGTTGAAGGACGCCAGGGCAACTTCGCTAAAGCGATCGCCCTGCTGAACCGATTAATCGACTGCTGCCCCCACAGCGCCGAAGACTATAACAACCGCGGCGTGGTCTACTGGCGCATGGGAAAACTAGGCCAGGCGATCGCTGATTTTAATCAGGCATTGCTGATTAATCCAGCGTTGCACAATGCATACAACAACCGAGGCAATATCCAGGCCACGCGGGGCAATCGAGCCGGAGCGATCGCCGACTATGAGCGCTGTTTAGACCTCAATCCATTTAATGTGCGTGCCCGCATTAACCTGGGCGTTACCTACCGTGAGACTCGCCGGTATGGTGCGGCGCTCAACTGCTTTGATGATGCCCTGCTGTTTGGTCAACTTGAGGGCCAAATTTTGGCCGAGCGGGGCCGCACTTATCACCTACGGGGCGACTGGAACTGCGCGATCGCTAACTATAGCGCGGCGCTCACCAAACTTAGCCAAATTTCCCCCCGTCAGCTCGATGGCCGTCGGATGGCCCAAAAAGTAAGAGGCTGGCTTGGGCAGTTGATGACCGCTGAGACCGCATAGCTGAGACCGCATATTTAAGCTTGCACAGCGTTAATCAATATATTGTTAATTAGAAACTTAAACTCAGAGATCTGAGCTTAAGTCAACTAAATTTAAATCAAATTAATAATTCAAGGCAGGTATTGATTTGCTTCAATATTCCGCCTTGAGCAAAATCCGGGACCAAATTCGTGTCACTGTGACCCGATTAGTCGTATATTTTTATTCAGACGAATAAAGATTTGCGTTTCGACATATCAACGGGAGTGAACGATTTTTAAACTTGTAAATTTACTTTACAAACGTTCCGGTTGTTTATGTAAAATTATGTCGCCGCAGTCTGGGATCGCCGACTCGATGGGGTTTCTCTGTTACAACCACACATAAGTGTCTAATAGGTATCTAGGAAAATTTGTAACTTTATCTATCGCTATTCAATTTCGTCTTCATCTGATTTTGCGGCTTTTGTATAGCGCCGTATTTGAATTTAGCGATGTGGGGTCGGTCGGTCTTTGTGAGCAGTGGCTCATCGGAATTGAGCAGGATTTGTACAAGCTTTTTACCTGCTGCGCACTGATTTTAGATCGGGTGCCGCTTATGGACTAAAGGTAAAAAGTTAGCGCCTATCCGAGCCTTGTGTAGGTTTAGACGCGCTGTATTGTGCCGGTATTTTGTTCCGTTGAGCCTGTTTTTGAGGACGTATTTTCGTCTTGCAGCCTGTTTTTGTCTCGCGCTGTTGTTGATTAGCTGCCGGTTTTTGCCCAGTTCATTGCCGATTAAAACCGCAGCGTTCGTTGAGTAGGAGCCATTTCTCATGTTCACCCATGTCAAGCCCACTGTTCGCCACGTTGTTCCAGAGGCCCTTGGACAGCGATCGCTAGTGAAGGTGGTCTATGTCGTATTAGAGCCCCAGTACCAAAGCGCTCTATCGGCAGCAGTCCGGGCCATCAATGCCAATAATCCCCAAGTTGCCATTGAAGTCAGCGGCTATTTGATTGAAGAGCTGCGGGACGCGGAAAACTACGCCGCTTTTGAGCGAGATGTTTCTGAGGCCAATATTTTTATCGCTTCGCTGATTTTTATTGAAGATTTGGCCGACAAGGTGGTGGAAGCCGTCAAGCCCCACCGCGATCGCCTCGATGCCGCCGTGGTCTTTCCCTCCATGCCCCAGGTGATGCGCCTGAATAAGCTGGGTAGCTTCTCGATGGCTCAGCTGGGTCAGTCTAAGAGCGCCATCGCCTCCTTTATGAAAAAGCGCAAAGAAAAGTCGGGGGCAGGCTTTCAAGACGCCATGCTAAAGCTGCTGCGCACCCTGCCCACGGTGCTGAAGTATCTGCCCGTCGAAAAAGCTCAGGACGCCCGCAACTTTATGCTGAGCTTTCAATACTGGCTGGGGGGCTCTTCAGAAAACCTGGAAAACTTTTTGCTGATGCTCAGCGATCGCTACGTGCTGCCAGAGCATCCGCTAGACGGTGCCCCCAAAGCCGACAGTCTGAATTATCAAGCCCCTGTCACTTATCCCGATATGGGCATCTGGCACCCCATGGCAACCCAGATGTTTGAAGATATCAAGGAATATCTCAACTGGTATAACTCCCGCTGGGATATTGCCGACAATCTGCGCGATCCCCTAGCGCCCTGTGTGGGTCTGGTGCTGCAGCGCACCCACTTGGTGACCGGAGACGACGCCCACTACGTGGCAATGGTCTCTGAGCTGGAGTATATGGGAGCGCGGGTGATTCCGGTGTTTGCAGGCGGGCTGGATTTCTCTAAGCCCGTCAATGCCTACTTTTTTGATCCGGTCAATCCCAATGTTGCCATGGTGGATTCGGTGGTGTCTCTGACCGGATTTGCCCTAGTCGGCGGCCCCGCCCGTCAAGACCACCCTAAAGCAATTGAGTCTCTTAAGCGCTTGAACAGGCCCTATATGGTGGCGCTGCCCCTGGTGTTTCAAACCACCGAAGAGTGGGAAAATAGCGACCTGGGCCTGCACCCGATTCAGGTAGCCCTGCAGATGGCCATTCCGGAACTGGACGGGGCCATTGAACCCATTGTGCTCTCCGGTCGGGACGGTATGACCGGGCGAGCTATTTCTCTCCAGGACAGAATCGAAGCGATCGCCCAGCGGGCCATGAAGTGGGGCCGGTTGCGCCGTCTGCCCAAACTGGATAAAAAGCTGGCCATCACCGTCTTTAGCTTTCCGCCGGATAAGGGCAATGTGGGCACCGCCGCCTACCTGGACGTGTTTGGCTCCATCCATAAAGTGATGCAGGCCATGCAGCTCAACGGCTACGATGTGCAGGATCTGCCGGAAACCCCGGAAGCCCTGATGCAGGCCGTGATCCACGATGCTCAAGCTCAGTATGCCAGCCCTGAGCTAAATGTGGCCTACCGCATGAGCGTACCGGAATATGAATCTCTTACGCCCTACTCCGAGCGGCTGCAAGAAAACTGGGGACCGCCGCCGGGCCATCTGAACACTGATGGTCAAAATCTGCTGGTGTACGGCAAAGCCTTTGGCAACGTGTTTATTGGCGTACAGCCCACCTTTGGTTACGAAGGCGACCCGATGCGGCTGCTGTTCTCCCGTTCTGCTAGCCCCCACCACGGTTTTGCCGCCTAC